>CALDHJ010000316.1 GCA_937941555.1 uncultured Granulosicoccaceae bacterium
CTGTTCAGTGTGAGAGGCGTTTGATATGCCGTTCCAGTACGGCGCGGGCGTGGTCGGCGCGGGCGATAGCTGCCGCCTCACGGTAGGCATCGCAGGCGGCGTCCGGGCGTCCGAGCTTCTCCAACACGCGGCCACGTGCACTTGCCAGCAAGTGGTATTCCCCGAGCGTCGCATCGGTGGCGATAGTGTCGAGCAGCGCGGCTGCGCGCGCGGGCTCGCCCGCTTCGGCCAGCGCGAGGGCCCGGTTGAGGCGGTATAGCGGCGAGTCGGAAAACGCCAGCAACTGCTTGTAGAGGTTGGCGATGGTGGACCAATCGGTGTCCTGTGTGCTCCTGGCCTGGCAATGCAACAGCGCAATAGCCGCCTCCAGGTGATAGCGGCTGCTCGGCAAACCGGACCGTTGCAGCCAGAGTCGGCCCTGTTCGATAAGCCCGCGGTCCCACGATGAGCGGTCCTGCTCCTCGAGCAGCAAGGTGTCGCCGTGGTCGTTGGTGCGGCTGCCGATGCGGGCGGCATGGCACAGCATCAGCGCGAGTAGCGCGTGTGTGGCCGGGGTCGCAATCGGGTGGCAGGCAATCAGGTGACACAGTCGCGTTGCCTCCTCGCAGATGTCATCGTGGATCGGGACAGTGCCCGAGCTTGCGCTGTATCCCTCGTTGAACATCAGGTAGAGCGCGTGGTGAATCGCATCCAGTCGCGGTGGCAGTTCGTCGTCTGCGGGCAGCTCCAGTTCGATCGCCAGCGATTTCAGCCGGGCCCGCCCACGTTGCAGACGCTTTTTGACCGCCTCCTCGCGCTGCAGCAAACCGGCGGCCACCTCGCGCACACCGAACCCGCACAGGATCTTCAGTGTCAGGGCGAGCTGGGTGCGGCGGTCGAGTGCCGGGTGGCAACACACGAACATCATGTGCAACAGGCTGTCAGGCAGGCGGGCCTGTGCCTGCCAGTCGTCATCGAGCGTGTCGACCGAATCGTCCTGGTGCAGCAACGGCACGGCGTTTTCGATCACGCGCCGGTGTCGCAGGGTATCGATCAGGCTGCGCCGGGCCACCTGGTGCAACCAGCCCGCCGGGTTGGCGGGCGGGCCTCGGCGCGGCCAGTGCAGCATGGCTTGCTCGAGTGCACTTTGCACCGCGTCTTCGGCCGCTTCGAGCTGCGCCATGCCGAAGCGCCGACACAGTTGGGATACCAGGTGCGCCGACTCGTGGCGAAAGAAGTGCTCGACCAACGGCGCGACGTCGGCTGACGTCGCATCGCGGTGTGGGTGGCCGCCGGGCAGTGCGTCCCGGGTTGTCACGGCGAGGGGGTCAGCCGAGGTCGAGTTCGACGACCTGCCGCACCTCGACGCGCCCCGTTGCGAGCGCCGGGCAACCAGCGGTCAGCTTGACCGCTTCGTCGAGTGAATCGGCGACCACGAAGGAATAGCCGCCAACCAGCTCTTTGCTTTCGGCAAAGGGTCCGTCGGTCACGGTGCCGGCGCTCTCGACGACCTTGCCGTCGTAGTCGAGGGGATTGCCCGGATCGACCATCCAACCGGCTTTCATGCTGGCCTCGATCCAGGTGCCCCAGGCAGTCATGATGGCCTGCATTTCCTCGGGTGAAGGCTCGGATGCCGGGGGCGTGCTGCGGTAGATGAACAGGTAACGTGCCATGGGATAGTCCTCGTATCAGGGGTTGAGGCGGCGCGGATTCGCCGTCTTCACTCTCTCTGACGCGCGGGCGAGGTGCGCGGGGACAGCTTAAGCAAAAAAAAGGGCTGTTGTCTGCCCGGCTGCCCAGGGACTCCGAGGACGTTCCCCTCGTTGGGTGCCGGGTTGCGCCACAAACCGACGCCAGCGGTCTTCTGCCGTGGCTCAACGTCAACCGGTTGATCGATGCCCGGTTCGAACAGCACCGGGCGGTGAGCTGCGGGGGGGGCGCATTGCGCGGTCGTTGGAATTGCTGCACGCGGTGTGTTGTTCGGCCGGGCAGCGCTTACATGCGGCCAACACTCATTGGCGCGATCGAGCTTTCGATGTCGGGTGATTCGGTGCGCCGTCGTGTGATCGCATGCGCGGCGCAACACCGGCGTGGCCAGCCGCACTAGGACGTGTTGACCGGTCGGTCAGAATTGCAGACGGTATTCCATACGTGTGACGCGGTCGCTCGGGTCGCGGCCGGTCTGGTCGCGAATTTCGCGGTGCTGGAGTTGCCATTCCGACTGTTCGCTGATGCGGTATTGAATCCCGAGTGCCCAATCTTCCGAGCGCGTTGATGCACCGTTGAGGAGGCTGTAGTCGGCGTTGAATTCGAGGTTCTGAGTCAGCGTACGCGTCAGGCTGCTGGAGAAGAGTGTCAGCGACTCGCCCAACCTGAGGTCATCGCGGTCGAGCATCTTGCCGACGCCCAACTCGGTGTTCATGCGGTATCCGGGTCGGTTGATCACCGTGCCGCCCAGCCCGAGCATCAGTGGGTTGTCATCACCTGTGGCGTCGCTGTTGGCCGCCTGTCGGCCGGGGCCGAACATGTACCGGTTGTCAGACAGTCGCAGTGTGGTCTTGTCGCCGAAGGTCAGGGCCGGTTGGTATTCCAGCGTCAGCTTTTCCGGTGTGGTCAGTGCGCCGGTGCGCGGTGACTCCTCGGGTGCCGGTGAGCGGGCCATGTAGACCCCGACGGACACCGCGATCACCGAGGCACCTGCTGCGAGCAGAATGAGGCGTTGATTGGGTCGGGTCAGGGTCATGGGCCGGGTGGCTCCAAGCAGCGGTTTCATCCCCTGTACATCGGCCGGCGTGGCGTAATCCCGAGGGATCGGATCAGGAGCTGTCGGCGATGTCACGAATCGTGTCTCAGGGGCCCGAGCAGACCGCTGCGCGACCCCGCGCAGTACGGTGCCGAGTGCTACTCTGGATACGCTCGCGGCCGCGTGTTGCAGGCGGTGGCGGGCATTGAGCAAACCTATTGGAGGCACACGCGTGAGCAGCGTATCGCGACCGGTGAACAGCGACCAGTCGGGTCCACACCCGGACCTCGCAGTGCGCGTCGAGCGCCATCGGCGCTCGGGCTTTCTGCGCCCGACGCACGGTGCCTCGGCCGCGGCCTTTGCACAGGCCAGGACTTGGCTTGCGGCGCGCAGCGGTGTGCCAGTCGTGCTCGATACCGGTTGTGGCACCGGCACCAGCAGTCACACACTGGCGCACCAACACCCCGAGACCGCGGTGATCGGGATCGACAAGAGTGCGGTGCGGCTCGCGCGCGGTGCCACAGACGACGCCCCCGACAACCTCTTGCTGCTGCAGGCCAATCTGCTCGATTTCTACCCGCTCGCGCGGGCAGCCGGCTGGCAGGCGTCTGCGCAATACCTGCTCTATCCCAACCCCTGGCCCAAGGCGGCGCAGCTCAACAAACGCTGGCACGGTTCGCCGATTTTTCCGGATCTGATTGCATTGGGTGGGACGCTGGAATTGCGCTCCAACTGGCGAGTGTATGTGGACGAAATGCGCCTCGCCTTGTCGTCTTTTGATGTGGTGGCAACGGTCGAGCGTTTCGAGCCGGTAACGCCGCTGACGCGATTCGAAGCCAAATACGCCGCGAGTGGCCACGCGCTCTGGCGGCTGCAGGCGGACCTGTGTCACGCAGCAGCCACATTCGGCTGAGCCCCGAAACAGCGAGTGCCAGTGAACGGCGGTCGGTCATGGCTGGCGTATCAGATGCGTCGGACTGTGGCCGGCCGACGCGGCGCGCTCAGGTGACGGCCTCGGGTGCCGCGATTTTCCGGCTGTTCTCGAGCAGCATCGGAAATTCGTCTGCGACCAGTTCATCGCCGTGCTGCAGCGTGAGGTTCGGGAAAGGCGGTGAGGTCACGATGCCCTCGTGCCGTGCAAAGCGCACACCGTCTCCGACCAGTCGAAGGGAAAAGGCCCGTCGTTCCGCGCTTGCGCTGTGGTTCGGGGGTGCACCATGCACCGTGCGGTAGTCGAACGCGACGGCGTCGCCCGGCTCGAGGTCCCAGCCGACAATCGGGTAGTCGTCGCGGTGGTTGTCGATGTCGGGGATGTCCTCGAGGCCGTCGTGCGCGTTGAGCGGTTCGCCGTTGAAGCGCTGCGGTCTGAAGCGTTTGTCCCAGGCGTGTGAGCCGGCGACGAATTCGAGCGTGCGCTCGCGCGGCACGGCGTCGAGCGGGATCCAGAGACTCAGCGTCTTGGGCCCGTCGATGCAGTAGTAGGGCATGTCCTGATGCCAGGGCGTCGGCACGCCGGCTTGTGCTTCCTTGACGAGGATGTGCTCGTGGAACAGTTGCACGCGCTCGCTTTGCATCAGTTCGGCGCCGATTTCAGCCGCGGGGGATTCGAAAATGAACTGCTTGTATTCGGCGATGCGGTGCCAGCTGCAGTAGTCGACGAAAAACCGCCCGCCACCGTCGTCGCCACGGTAGATCCGGGCGTTCGGGTTGGGATCGGCCATGTTGGCCGCGATCCCGGCGCGCAGGGTGTCGACCCAGTTGCGAAAGACACCGCGCAGCACGGTGACCCCGTCGCGGTAGAAGTGGTCGATGGTGTCCTGATCCAACCGCTGTGCCATGCCCGAGTCCCCGTGGTCTGCTGTCTCCAGCCGACACTAAACCCATCGCAAGCCGAAATCAAAGGGCGCTCAACGCCGATATGCACCAGAGCCGAGGCGGCGCGCACTACC
>CALDHJ010000317.1 GCA_937941555.1 uncultured Granulosicoccaceae bacterium
TCCTGAAAGGCGTTGCCTTTCGGTCGAACCTGCGACCCCTGCCTTCGGAGGGCAGTGCTTTATCCAGCTGGGCCGCACTCGGCTGAGCTACGGGTGCGTGGAGGAGAGGTCTAGTCGGTTGCCGCAACGGCGTCCACGCAATGACTGTGTGAGTTGCGCAGTGTGAAGTTGGGTCGGCAGGATTGATTCGCAACCGCTAAGGCGGTTGCTCACCCTACGGGCAGCCTGCGGCTGTCCTGAAAGGCGTTGCCTTTCGGTCGAACCTGCGACCCCTGCCTTCGGAGGGCAGTGCTTTATCCAGCTGGGCCGCACTCGGTTGGATGCAGCCCTGCTGAGCTACGGGTGCGCCGTCCTGCCGCTAGCCTCTTCGGGATACCTCGGCGGGTTGTTGTAAGCAGCTTTCCTGAAAGGCATTGCATTCAGGTGAACCGGTTCCCTGCCGTTGTCTGCGCTGCGCAGTCGGGTTTGGGCTGAATGTGAGGTCGCTGGTTTTGGTGCGCTGTGACCGTCAAGGTGCTGTCGTTGCGTTTCGGGTCGCTTCGCGGTTTGTCGCAATCGAACGCGGTTGCTACACTTCTTGCTTTGACGACCCTGGGGCAGGCCCCACGGACGGCGTGTCGCATCCCCTTGTTTACCGTGTGAGGAATACCGCGTGAGTACGCATGAAACTGATGGTCCATCGGACGTCGATTTTTTCAAGATGTTCGGTGTGGTACTGGGTGCCCTGACGCTGTTCACGGCTAGCATCATGGTGCTCGCGAATATGCTCGACGCTGATGAGGGCATGAGCAACATGGAAATGGAGCGCATGTCGTCTCGACTGGAGCCGGTGGGTCAGGTTCGCATGAACGCGGATGATCCGGATCCTTCCGCTGCAGCACCTGCCGCCGCGACAGAGATGGTGGCGAAGGCCCCGGCCGATCTGGTTGAGATGGCGTGTGCCGCGTGCCACACCGCAGGCGTTGCCGGCGCACCGAAGACCGGTGACAAAGCCGCTTGGGAAGCGCGCCTCGGTGAGCGAGGTATGGACGGTTTGGTCGCCAGCGTCATCAACGGCCGCGGCGGCATGCCTGCGCGCGGTGGCTCGGCGCTGTCTGACGATGAGATCGCCGAGGCGGTCAAGTGGTTGGTGGAGAACTGATCACCACCTGAACGCGTCGCAAAGAGCCCGCTTAAAGCGGGCTTTTTTGTGCCCTGAGAAGCGACCCTCGACTCAGTCGCGGCGCAGCTTGTCGTCGACCGCTATCGGCGTCGGGTAGCGCGCGACGATCCAGTAGCTCGACACGAGAAAGCTCAGCACGGTTGCGGCCTGAATGAGGCTTGCCGCGCGGTCGGTGAGAAAGCCGGTGGCGGTGCCGACGAGCGCGATCAGCAAGGTGAACTCGCTGATTTGTCCCATGCGCACACCGATCTCGCGGGCGAGGGCGGCGTTTTCATGTTCGCGTTTGAGCAGCAGACTGAACAGCCAGGGTTTCATGGCCAGCATGCCACCAGCCAGCACCAGGGTGGCGAGCCAGACGTCGGCGAAGACCGCCGTGTTGAATCCCGCGCCCAGCGCGAAAAAGAACATGATCAGGAAAAAGTCGCGCAGGGGTTTGAGGCTCTCGGCGATGAAGCGCGCGATCGGGTTGGCCGCGAGGGTGATGCCGGCGACGAAGGCGCCGATCTCGTGTGACAGCCCGATTGCCGCCGCAAGCTCTGCAATGCCGAGGCACCAGCCGATGGCGAGCAGGAAGATGTACTCCTGGATCTGATCGAAGCGGGCGATCAAGCGGTGCAGGGCGTAGCGCGAGAGAAACCAGGCCGCACCAACCAGTGTCGGCAGCAGAATCGCGAGCTTCGCCACGGCAAGGCCGGGGTCGCCGGGCTGACTCAGCCCTTGCAACAGCAGCAGTATCGCGATGGCGATCAGGTCCTGCAGCAGCAGGATGCTAACGATGATCTCGCCCATGCGTTGGTGGTGCAGCGCGCTGGTGGGCAGCAATTTGAGGCCGATGATGGTGCTCGAAAACATGCAGGCCGCGGCGATCAGCAGGCTGTCCACCAGGCCGAAGCCGAAGGCCCAGCCGACGGTGAAGCCGAAGGCAGCGAAGCCCGCACACGAGAGCAGGGTCACCACGACCGCCTCGCGAAACAACTTGCCGAGGTCGGCCGGTTCCAGGTTCAGACCGAGCAGGAAAAGCAGGAAGATGATGCCGACATTGGCGATATCGGCCACCAGGGTCGGGTCGGGCACGAGGTTGACGCCAGCTGGACCGAGCAGCAGCCCGAGCGCGATGTAGGCGACGATCAGGGCTTGCCGGGCATAGAGTGCCGCGGTCGCAAACAGCGCGGCGCCAGCGAAGATCAGGAAGAACAGAAAGATGATGGAATCGTGCATGTGCCTCGCACCCGACCTCAATGGCGTCTCGACGGTGGCGGCCGATCCGTGGATGGGATCGGGTGCGGTTCCGCCCGAGTCGGTATCCGCGCCACGCTGTCGTTGATCAAAGTGTAGGTGTCCCGCCGGTCGCCGGGTGCCTGTCGTCCCCGACGACCGGTTGGGGCGTGGTAAACTCACGGGTTGCCGGGCTCAACCCGCATCCCCACCCATTCCGCCAGATTGCGATTTTCATGGACCAGTACATCGAATTCGTCACCAACCACCCGTACATGTTTGCGGCACTTGCGGCGACCATCGGCATGATCGTCTTCGTCGAGTACGAGCGGATGACCAGCGGCGCGAGCGCGCTCAGTCCTCTCGCCCTGACGCGGCTCCAGAACGATGGCGCGCTGGTGATCGATGTGCGAGACGAGAACAGTTTCAAGTCGGGCCACCTGATCGAGTCGCTCAACGTGCCGCTCGGGCAGCTCGAAAAGCGGCTTGGCGAAATTGACAAACGAAAGGCCGATCCGGTGGTTGTCGTGTGTGAAAACGGCATGCGTGCGCAACGCGCCTGCAAGACGCTCAAGAAAGCCGAATTCACCGATTTGCACCACCTGGCCGGTGGCATGGCAGCCTGGCAGAAGGCCAACCTGCCCACAGCCAGCCGCTCCTGACCCAATACACTCATTCCGCGACGTGCTCCGACACGGCCGCCCACTCTGATCGAGACTTGCCTGATGGCTGAAGAAACACCGCAACCCAATTTTCGCATCCACAAGATCTACGCAAAGGACGTGAGCTTCGAGTCGCCACGCGCGCCCGCGCTCTTTGTCGACAACGCCGGCTGGCAGCCCAAGGTGCAGGTTCAACTCAATTCCGAGTCCAAGGCGATCCGCGACGCGTTGTACGAGAGCACGCTGACGCTGACCGTCACGGTGGAGCAGGGCGAAGAGACGGCTTACCTGATCGAGGTCAAATACGCGGGGCTGTTCGAGCTCGGCGGTTTCCCCGACCCGCAGATGGCACACATGCTCGGCGCCTACTGCCCGAACGTCATTTTTCCGTTTGCGCGGCAGCTGGTGTGCGACACTGCGGTCGCCGGCGGCTTTCCGCAACTGCTGCTCGAGCCTGTGAACTTTGATGCGCTGTTCCAACAGCAGCAACAAGCGAAGCAGAACGAGTCTGGCGCGGGCGACGCCACGCTGCAGTAAACGGCATGGCGCCACAGCACATCGCGGTGCTCGGGGCGGGCTCCTGGGGCACGGCTCTGGCGCTGCAAGCGGTTCGCGCCGGACACCGGGTGAAGCTCTGGGGCCGGCGGCGAGACCACCTCGCCGAGATGGCGGACACACGCGAAAACCAACAGTATCTGCCTGGCACGGTATTGCCGGACGCGCTGGGCGTCGAGCCCGAACTCGACCGGGCGCTCGCACGCGCCGACGGCGTATTGATCGCAACACCGAGCCACGCGTTTACCGACATTGTCTCGGCGATCGCCGGGCTCGAGTCGGCGCCGCCGGTGCTCTGGGCGACAAAAGGTTTCGAGGCAGGCAGTGGGCGTTTGTTGCACACCCTGGTCGAAGCGCAGCTCGGTGCAGAACACCCGGCGGGCATTGCGACCGGTCCGTCGTTCGCGCGCGAGGTGGCGGCCGGATTGCCGACCGCGCTGACGGTCGCCAGTCGCCGGTTGGACGTGGCCCGATCACTTGCGACCTGGCTCCACGCTGGCGCGTTTCGCACCTACACCTCCGACGACCTGATTGGCGCACAGGTGGGCGGTGCGTTGAAAAACGTCCTGGCCATTGCCGCGGGGATCAGTGACGGTTTGCGCTACGGCGCCAACGCACGGGCTGCGCTGATCACGCGCGGTCTTGCCGAACTCACCCGTATCGGGGTTGCGCTTGGCGGGCGGCGCGAGACACTCGCGGGGCTGACCGGGCTCGGGGATCTGCTGCTGACGGCAACCGACGACCAGTCGCGTAACCGCCGATACGGTCTTGCCCTGGCGGCAGGGCAAAGCGCAGAACAGGCGCAAGCCGAGATCGGCCAGGTGGTCGAGGGCCACACCACCACGCTCGAAGCCTACCGATTGTCACAGTCGCTCGGCATTGACGCGCCGATTGTCGAACAGGTCTATGCGGTGTTGTATTCCGGCCGTCGCCCGGCCGATGCCGTACAGGCTTTGCTGGCACGCGAAGTTAAAGCCGAATCTGCCTGATGCAAGCCCGGAACCTGTTGTAACGGTGATGTCGGTTTGGCGTCGAGGCCGGCCTCAATCTGTCTTGTCTTTGCCGTCGTCGTCGGTGTCGATCTGGCCTGATACCTTGCCGATGACCTGAGGCACCAGACGTTCGCTGAAGCCTGCAACGAATGACCAGAAAATAAGCTTGGCCACTTCGTGGTTACTGATCGGGTAGTTGTTTTGCATCCAGTCGTAGAAGCTGGCCGTGTCGGTGATGGCGCGGTATCCGTACTGTGGGAAGAGCGATCCCTCGAGGATGCCGCCCATGAACATGAACATGAAGACGAGTGAGAACACCCCGCCGTTGATGGGTATGAGGGTGATCGACAGCCAGGAGCGTGTCAGGGATGTCATTTCCGCCAGGCTCAGTGTGGGCAGGCGCTGCTGAATGCTGACAAACCCACCGAGAAGGCCGCACATGAATACGATGAGCACCAGAATCGGAGGCTGTTCCCGCCCGTAGCTCATCAGTGGGTAGATCACTGCGGCCAACAGCAACAATATGCCGCCGGTAAAGCACACGAGCTTGCGTGTGATCAATTGCAGGTGTAGTTGGCGTTCCGGAACAGTCATCGCCCGTCTCCGTCGATTCTGAGTGGCAGGGTGCAATGGAGATACAGAGCAAACGGCTGACCAGTGTGGCCACCATGCAATTTCTGCCCTGCGGACAGAGGGGCGCGGCGAGGGCCTCAAGCGTGCGGTCGGGGCGGTTGCGTCGCCTAGGCGCCGTTGACGAACCCCAACTGGCGCCAGCTCTCGTAGGTTGCGATGGCCGCGGCGTTGGCGAGGTTCAGGCTGCGTCCGCCCGTCAGCATTGGCAGGCGCAGGTGCTGGGTGGTCGGGATTCGTTCCAACACACTTACGGGCAGTCCGCGCGATTCCGGCCCGAACAGCAGCGCGTCATCCAGCGCGTAGTCGGCGTCAGTGTAGAGGTGCTCGACCTTGCTGCTGAACGCCCAGATGCGGGTGTCGGGGTGGTGTGCGGTGTAGTCGTCAAAGGATTCGAATGTCTGCACGCTCGCGAATTCGCGGTAGTCGAGCCCGGCGCGCCGCAAGCGTTTCTCGTCGAGGTGAAACCCCATCGGCTCGATCAGGCACAAACGGTAGCCCGTGTTGGCAGACAGCCGAATCAGGTTACCGGTGTTCTGGGGGATTTCGGGTTCGTACAGAACGATGTCTGGCACGGGACGGTCTTCTCCAGCAGCACGGGGGCGGCAAGAACGTGCCGGTGCGGATTGGATTCTCCGTATTCGGCCCGATTTTGGCAATGGTTTGGTCATCCAAGTGACGCCGCCGGAATTCCGACGGCCGTAGAGATGGCGAATATGGCAATTTCCAACGACGACCAGGCGTTCGCGCCGTTTGCACTGACCCTTGAGCCCTCGGTGTTTTTCACCGGCGGTGGACGCGGCGCGGTACTCGAAGAGCTGTTCGAGTCTGTGGACAGCGGCGCCCCCGTCTGCCTCGTGACCGGCGCAAACGGTGCGGGCAAGAGTGCCTTGGTCGCGCAGTTGGCGAGTCGATTCGAGCACATGGCCGACGTGTTGTATCTGCCGCAGCCGCGTTTACCGGTCGTGGAGCTGGTGCACGCCTTGTCCGAGCAGATCGGGGTCGACAGCAGGGCGTCGACGGACGGTGATCTAGCCGAACAGCAATTGACGGAAACCTTACAGCGCCGACGCGCGCAGGGCCGCCGGACCGTGTTGGTTGTCGAGGAGGCCCAGGCTGCGTCGTCGGCGACCCTGCGCTCTCTGCACCGGATGTGTCAAAGTGCTGGCGATGACCCGTGGTTGCAACTCCTTGTCTTTGCCGATTCCGACGCCGAGGAAACCGAAGCGCTGCCACGTGTGTTGACGCCTGTCTCAACGCACATCGAGTTGGCTCCGCCCACGGTCGAGGAGGTGCAAGCCTATTGCAACCAACGTCTCGAGCTCGCGGGTTGGGCTGAGAGCGGTTTGATCGATCACGCCGTTGCCGCCGATTTACATGCGCTTGCCAAAGGTTCTTTCAGGCGATTGAACCTGATTGCCGGCACCGCCGTTGATCACGCCATGGCCGACGGTGAACAGGCGGTAGACAGCAAACGCGTGCGCCGCGCGGTGCGCGCGCTCGGTCTCGGTGATGCGCAGCCCGTGTCGCGCCCGACGGTGTCGGTGCGCGATCGGATCAGTTCGCTCGGCCTAGGTTCCATGCGCGTGGTGCCCCCGGTGCGGTGGGCGGTGCCAGCGGCGTGCGGTGTCGGTGCGGTCGTGCTGTTGATGTCTGCGCGCGGGGTGCTCGAGTCAGATTCGATTTCAGCTGTGCAGACGCCAGCACCGCGAGTTGCGCCGGTTGCTGCACTCACGCAAGAGCCGCGAATGGTTCAGCCCACGCCGGCCGTGACGCCGGTCCTCGCTGAGCCTGTTGCGACAGCGCCGGTTGTAGAGGCGATCGAGAACGAAACTGTCGTTAGCGAGCGTCCTGCATCCCCTGAGCGGACATTGGGTGACCCGCGTGTCGCGTTGCTCGGCAGTGCGATCGCCGGACTGGCACACAGGGTATCCGATGCCGGAAACGGTGCGTTTGCGTTGCGGACGTCAGCTGAGCCTGCGAGCGTGCTGCGCCTGGTGCAACAAGTTGATCGCAGCCGCTTCGTGCTCGGCCCGCGCGGTGGCCAGCCCGTGGCCACCGTGGCAGCGGTCGCGCAACAGTTGCCATCAAACCCGGCAGACGCACTTGATGACTGGTTCCTGCAGTCCACCAACTGGTTGGGACAGAGCACGGCTGACAGTTTCAGTATTCAGTTGCTTCTGGTGTCTCGGGACACGGACAAACTGCGCGAATTTCTCGATCAATTGCCCGGCAACGTCGACCGTGCGTCGCTGCGCGCGTTCCCGACCCAGCGCGACGGGCGAGAACTCACCCTAGTTGTGTTCGGGGACTACGCCAACGCGGACGCGGCGCGTAACGCCATCGCGAACCTGCCGCGCAGCCTGCGTCGCCTGCAGCCCTTTGTTCGCAGCGTGGACAGTCTGCGCAACGCCGTTGAATCCGTTTGACGAGACGAACGGGATTCGACACAACCCGTTTCAGGCTTGATCTGATGGCGTAAACCGGCCGCAACGCACGCCACTGTAACGGCCTTTCCTGCAGCCATGTGTGCTCGAATCACCTGGCCTGATCACGTTGACTGAGGGTCCTCTGAGTCAACGGGTCCTTCGGCGATGGCGAGTGCAAGGCAATTCGCTTGGTGCAATTTCAACCGTCTGATCGGGCTTTGCCTGGCGATCGTGTGTTTGGGGTGCGCGCCGATCCGTGCGCCCGAGTCGCCCATGAAAGCGGAATGGCCCAGACCGGTACTGCCGGCGTTGGTGCAACCCGCTGGACCCGACGCGCAACCCGATGAACTCACCACATCCGCTGTGAATCGCGGCCGTGACAAGGCGGCTGAGGACAGCGTAGCGGCGCCGGACTTCGACCAGCAACGCTTTGACCTGGTGGCAGAAGGCGTTGCCGCCGGAGACGTGTTTGCCGGGCTTGCAAAACATGCGTCCTTGTCGCTGGCCGTGCACCTGCCCCTGCCGCAACCTGTGTGGTTGTCGTTGTCGCAGCGGCCACTGGTCGAGTTGCTCGATGCGGTAGCTGCGCAGTGTGCCTGTCGATACGAGCTGGTGGCGAACCGCATCGATGTGTTTGCCGATGAGCCCTTCCTGAAGAGCTATCCGCTCGACTACCTCAATATCGAGAGACGTTTCGAGTCCGACCTGAGCGTCGACACGGGTGTTGGGAATCTGGACAACGCCGGATCGGCTCAGGGCGACGCCTCCAGTGCTGCGCTGAACACACGGTTGGTATCCCAGCCTTGGGAGACGGTGGTACAGGGCCTGGCGCTGATCCTCGAGTTGCCTGTCGAGGAGGCGCACCGCGTGATCGGCATTCACCCCGGAGCGGGACTCGTGACCGTGAGAGCAACCCAGGCGCGCCACGCCGACATCAACCGCTATCTCAAGCGGGTTGTCTCGCGCCTGCAACGTCAGGTGTTGATCGAAGCCAGTGTGATCGAGATTTCCCTCGACGAGCGACACGCCGCTGGCGTTGACTGGCAACAGCTGGCAAACGCAGGCGGCGTCGGTTGGGTGCAGCAATTGGGCGATCTCGCCACCACAGGGGGTGCGGTGTTGCAGTTTTCAGAATCGACAGCGGCACACACGACCACGGCAACAGTTCGCTTGCTGCAGCATTTTGGCGATGTCCGCGTGGTGTCCGCGCCGAGAATCGTGGCGCTGAACAACCAGCCGAGCGTGCTGAAAGTTGTCGACAACGCGGTGTACTTCTCGATGAACGTTGAACGCGAGGTGATCGATGAGTCGGGACGTGATCGGCAGACGGTGGAGACCGCCATCCACACGGTGCCGATCGGTCTGGTGTTGCATGTCACACCGCAAATTTCCGAACGGGGTGAAGTCGTGATGAATATTCGACCCAGTATCTCGCGCGTGGTGCGCTACGCCTCCGATCCCAATCCGACGCTGGCAGAAGCCGGCGTGCAGAATGATATCCCGGAGATCCAGACGCGAGAGCTCGACACTACGCTGCGGGTGCGCAGCGGGCACACGGTCGCGCTCGGCGGTCTGCGGCAGCTGAGTGACGGGACGCACCGCGAAACCGTGCCCGGCCTGGACCGGTTGCCGCTGATCGGAAACCTGTTTCGTTCGCGCGGCCTCGAGCGTCGCCAGGTCGAGCTGCTCATCCTGCTGACGCCGCACGTTCTGCCGTCTGATGGTGTGTTGTGAACGCGTCGTCGCTCAAGCGTCAGCGCCGACCCATGCCAGCCGGGCTGAGCGTCGTGGCAGGGTGTCTGGGCGGTCTGATGTCTCTGGCTGCGGCCTATTGGTTTGGCAGTCCGGTTGCCCCCGACCTGGAGGCGTTGACTCGCCTGACCCATGACATCGACAGCCTGGAGCGTGACCGTCAATCCCTTGCGCTGCGTCTGACGGCTTTGGGCACACTCGAAGCGGTGCCGCTGGCGCATCTCCCTGCGACACCACCGGTTGCCGAGTTGGAGACAGCAAAGCGCGTGGTCGTCAGGGTGCCGGTGTTGCGTATTACTCAACGTGAGGTGTCGCGATCAGCTGCGCGGCTTGAACACCTCCAGCGTTTGCATGCCTCCGGGCGGGTCGACGAGTCGGTGCGGATGGCAAGAGCGTGGAGGCAATCCGACGCGCTGGACGCCTCGGTGTCGGATGCGCTCGATCGGCTGATATTGCGCAGCGGATACGCACTGCGAGATGGTGCGGTCTCTCAACTCACCGTGCGTGCCCGTCGATCGGAGTCGACGCCATGATGCCCACTTCAGAAGCGCGACTGCTCGATGCGGCAACTGAGGCATCGCTGGTGACAGGGCACGAGGCGCGCGCCATCGCATCACTGGCTGCGCGCCAGGGCGTTCCTCTGCTGCAGGCGATGGCCAGCCTCGATACGGTGCCGGCTTCAGCGGTATTGGCGCTGGTGGAAAAAGTGAGCCGGTATCCGACGGTCGACCTCGACAGCTGGATGTTTGACGGCTTGGTCAGCTCTTGGGTGACCCGTGTGCAATGTGAGGAGCTCGGCTTTGTGCCACTCGGCCTCGATCACGACGGCGTGCACCTGCTCGTGGCGGCGGTCGAGCCCGAAAGCCTGATGCGGCGCGATGCCATTCAGGCTCAGTTGCCCCGTTGGTCGCTGCGTTGGAGGCGGTGTGAGCCGGCTGCCCTGTCACACGCGTTGGTGCGGGTGTTTCCGGACCGCACGCGTCTGCAGGATCTGATCGATTCAGCAGACATCGATGCCATCGGGATTGTGGACCAATTGCTTCTCGATGCAGTGACCCACAACGCCTCTGATATCCACCTGCAACCCGAGGCCGGTTTCGCACGCCTTCGCATGCGGGTGGACGGTGTCATGGAGGCTGTGGCGCTGGTGTCTCCGCGCCAGTACAGCGCGCTCTGCGTGCGGCTGAAGGTCATGGCGGAGCTCGACGTTGCGGATTCGCGCGCAATTCAGGATGGTCGGTTCTCGGCTGGCTTGGCCGGATCGAAGCACCGCTTCCGGGTGTCGATCCTGCCCACCGATCACGGCGAGGCCATAGTGATTCGCGTGTTGTTGTCCCATCGCCGAGCGCCAACGCTCAGTGCGCTGGGGTTGGCTGAGGGTGAACACCGAAGCCTGTTGGCGTTGCTCGAACGCCAGTCGGGATTGTTGCTGATGGTCGGTCCCACCGGCAGCGGCAAAACCACTACATTGCACGCGCTGCTCGAGAAGCTGAGATCGCCCTCCCGCACGATCCTGACACTCGAAGACCCGGTGGAATACACCGCGCCGTGGCTGCGCCAGACCAGCTTGAATCGCGATACGGACTTGCAATATGCGGAGGGTGTTCGGGCAGCAATGCGGCAGGACCCGGACATCCTGCTCATCGGCGAAATTCGTGATCCAGACTCAGCCGGAATGGCGTTTCGGGCGGCGATGACTGGTCACCGGGTATTGAGCACGGTACACGCGACCAGTGCACCAGCCGCCTTGCCCCGGCTGCTCGAGCTCGGTGTCAGCGCGCCGATGCTGGCGAGCCAATTGACCGCGCTGGTCGCTCAGCGATTGATGCGACGCCTCTGTGATCACTGTAAACCGGCCGACGCACTCCCGGTCCTGGAGGGGGTCGGGTGCACGGCGTGTGCTGGCAGGGGGTACCACGGGCGCTTTGCCGTCGTTGAGGTGTTGAGTGTCACGGACGACCTGCGAGAGGCCATCGAACAACACGCTTCCAGTCGTCAGCTGACCGGAATCGGGCGGCAGCAGGGTTATATCCCGCTTGCCGAGCGGGCATGGGCGGCGGTGCAGCGTGGATTGACGTCGGTCGCAGAATATCGGCGTGTGGTCGGCGTTGAGCCGAGCGGAGGCACCGGTGATTGAGTTTCGCTACCGCGCGGTAACTGCCAGTGGCGAGCTGGTTGTCGCCGATGCCCATGCGCCTGACGAACAGGCCCTTGCACAACGCCTCGCCAGCCGCGGTGAAACCTTGTTGGAGGCGCAAGTTCCCCGTGCCCGCGGCGTGCGCAGATTGTCACCCGCTCAACGGTTGCTCTGGTACCAGGAAATGATTGTCTTGCTCGAGGCGGGCTTGCCGCTGCACGACACGCTCTCACACAATGCCAAGGGCGACACAGCAATGGCCCGCTGCAGCCGTCAGTTGGCCGATGCCCTTGCGGCGGGACACCCGCTGTCGGCTGCTGTCGCGAATCAACCGAAGACCTTCAGCCCGCTTGCTTGTGCGTTTGTGCGAGCAGGTGAGACAACCGGTGACCTGGCCCAGTCGATACGGCAATTGGCTGAGCTCGAAAACGGGCGGTTGCAGCTGCGTCAAAAGGTGCGACGCGCGGTGGCCTACCCGCTTGCCACGCTGTGCGTACTGGCTGTGGTGGTACCCGCCATTCTGGTTTTTCTGGTGCCGCAGTTGCTGAGTCTGATCAGCGTGCTGGGTTCGACGCTGCCGTGGTACACGCATGCCTTGATCACCCTCTCGGGTTGGGTCGTGGATTTCGGCGCATTCGTTGCGCTTTTCGGCTGTGGCGCTGCTGCGGTCGGATGGTGGCTCTGTGGCGCGGGGCGCCCGCTCGAGACGGTGTGGGCCGGACTGATGCTGCGGATTCCGCTTGTGGGGCCCCTGACACACCAGGCACAGCTGTCGGTGTGTTGCCGTCAGGTTGCCGAGCTGTACGGTGCAGGGCTGCCGCTCGACAGCGCGCTGGCACTGGCGTCCGAGAGTGCATCGAACCTGATCCTCGACCGAGCGTTTTCTGCCGCAGCAACAACCGTTCGCTCGGGTCGCCCGGTACACGAGGCGCTTGGCGAACACGCGGTCTTTCCCGCGCTGATGGTGCAGTTGGCGCGCACCGGCGAACACAGCGGCTGTCTCGACAAGACCCTTCGGCAAGTCAGTGATGTGTTTGGTCGCGTGGCAGACCGCAAGGCCGAGCAGCTGGCGGCCGCAGTCGGGCCGGTTTTGTTGTTGGTTGTGGCTGGTTTGATCGGGTGGGTTGTCGCCGCTGTGCTGTTGCCGCTCTATGAAAGCCTGTTCACGATGGGTGAGTTGTTGTGAGCCGGCTGCTGGTGCTTGGGCGAAGCGATCTGACGCTGTGGCGGCGGGGCCGTCTGGTTCGGTCGTGGTCGGTTGCTGACCTGGGTGCTGACTGGCGTCCGGATCTTGTGGGATGTGATGGCGTGTCGTTGCTCGTGCTCAGCGGCAGTGTGCACGCGAATCCGCTTCGGGTCCCCGACCTGACAGGTTCGGACCGACGGCGCTTCCTGGCGCAGCAAGCGGCCCAGCAAACGGTCGGGAGCTGCGGCGGTCTGGTCGATCTCAAGGGCCTGATCGCCGTCCAGCGCATTGATGGAGCGGCCGGGTTGGACGTGTTGCTCACCCGTTTGCAGGAGAGGGGGTGCCGGTTGCGGCGGGTACGGCATGTCGCGCAGTTGGCCGAGGTCGTGTTCGGGTGTTTGCATATTCTCCCTGAGCAAGGGTTGCTTGGCTGGACCGCTGAC
>CALDHJ010000318.1 GCA_937941555.1 uncultured Granulosicoccaceae bacterium
ATCCGGTTCACGCTCGAGTAGACCCACCAGACGTTCCATGTTGATCAGCGCATAGCGCATCGAGCGATAGATCACGCCGAGCACATTCAGCGGGATGAACAGCTGCAACAGCAGCGCGTTGAGCATCACCAGATCGCCAAGCCCGAGGAAACCGCTGTCAACATCACGCACCGCCAACAGCAGGATGGCCGTGACACCCAGTCCGACAATCGCCGCCTGCCCGAAATTGAGAAGTGCCATGGAGAAGTGCGATTTCTGCGCAGCGCTCGACCAATCGCGCAGCAGGCCGTCGTAGGCATCTCGCTCGAGGCTCTCGGTACCGAAGCTCTTGACAGTTTCGTGGTTCAGCAGGCTGTCGATCGCTCGGCCGTTGGCCTCGGAGTCGAGTCGGTTCTGTTCGAGGCGGTAGCGCGCGCGCCAGTCCATGAAACGCAGCGTGAAGGTTGCGTACAACAACACCGCGACGAGTGTTGTGGCCGCGTAGGCCGGGGAAAACTGAAAGAACATGATGCTCAGCACGAGCAACAGCTCGGCGAAAGTGGGCACGATGCTGAACACCAGGTAGTTCAGCAACTCGCTCAGTGAAGCTGTGCCGCGCTCGAGATCGCGCGAGATCGCACCGGTGTTGCGGCTGAGGTGGAAACGGTGCGATTGGCGGTGCAGGTGCGACAGCAGGTCAACCGACAAACGGTGCATGGCCGTGAAGCGCACGCGCGCAAACAACACATCGCGCAGTTCGTTGAAAGCCGAGCTCGCCAGACGCAGCGCACCGTAGGCTGCCACCAACGCCAGTGGAATCACCACCGCCGCATCGGCCTCCAGGTTGTCGACAATGCCCTTGAGCATCCAGGGCACGGCGACAGTCGCAAGCTTGGCGAGCAAGAGACAGCTCAAGGCCAGCCCGATGCGCGACTTGAGACCCCAAAGGTACGGCAGCAACCCCTTCAGGTTGCGCAGCGCACGCCTGACATCGATGTCCGGGTCGTCAATCGGTGAATTTTTCCCGCGCACAGCCTGCCTCCCGGAACCAAACAGAAAATATGGAGGCGAATGGATGAATAACAAGCGGCATCGCGCGCATCCGGCCACACGGTGCCAGGGCCAGTTGCAACTCACTCAATGGCAACCGATCTTCAAATGCCCCGCACGTGCAGCCAGCCGTTCTCGGGTCACCCGGTTAGGGAAAGCTCGGCCGTCGCCCAGACCTTATTGCAGTGGCATGTCCAACCGACAGCGAACGTCGTAACGCCCATCAGCCCGCAGGGTCGTGTGCATGACCTCAGCTGTACCGACAATGGGCTGTGAGCCCTCAGGGGCCAATTGAACATAAATTGTCAATTGCGTATCCGGCAAGGGGGATGCATCAGTCACGAACGACACGCCGGCAACACTCAGGTTCTGCAAGTCGCCGACAACAGGCGTCCCGGTCGCATCAGTGGCCCAGACAGTGCCTTGCCAGGTGATGCGGAAACGCTCTCGACGCTCGGTCAGGCTCGCCAGTGGATCAATCACGCCGCGTTTCCCCTTGAATTGGGCCCAAGTCCTGCTGAAGTTCTCGACCGACAGGCCGAAAACTGGATGACGACCAGACCCTTGCGCGACGCCGTGACTTTGCCCGACACCCTCTTCATCCCGACTCGACACCGCCTGCTCAGTGCAGCCGCCGCGGCGTTGATGGTGCTGTGCAGCCAATCTGCGCAGGCCGTCGGCAACCGCGGTGCTGACACCTTCCACAGCACCTGGGAATTCAAGGAAGAAGACCGCCGCTGCCGATTGCTGCACACGGTGCCGCGGTTCGGGAAAGTCGTGTTCGACCAGCGCGGCGATGCCCCCTTGCTGCTGCAACTGCAAAGCGAACTGCCACTCGCTCAAACCGCGATTTCAGTGGCAGCATCCGCCCCGGTCTGGCGGACAGACCTCGATGGATTCCGTATCGTCGCCTTCGACGCGCCGAGCGAGTCGCACACGGTCACGATCACGGGCAAGGACGCCGAACGTGCTTACCAGGCCATGCAGGACGGCTACCACCTGAGTGCAACGCTCGGCGTCGTCGAGGGCAAACTCGGTCTGACCGCGAACGTGACCGAATTCGGAGTACGCGCGGCCGGATTCCACGCCTGCCAGACCCGCGCGAGCGCGGCCGAGCGCGAGCGTCGTGCGAATCTCGCAGCCGAACAGGCTGCCCAATTGGCCGCCGCAAACGCGGCAGCCGTGCCCATGGCACCCAAAACCGCCGCGCTGCATGACGAGCCGACTGTGGCGCCTGCCGCCAAGCTGGTTCAGGAAGCGATATTCAACACCACCGACGCCGACCGCGTGTTCTTTGCACCGGGGAGTGTCGACCTCGACGAAGCGGCCAAGTCCCAGCTGCAACGGCATATCGCCGATTGGCGCGGCGGCGCGCGGCCTTCGCGCGTCAACCTGCACGGACACGCTGACGGTGTCGGTTCAGTCGTCGACAACTTTCAATTGTCGAAGAGGCGTGCCGAAAACGTCGCGCGTTACCTGCGCAGCGCGGTCCCAGGTCTGAAAGTGGTTGTGCACCCGCACGGCGAGGGCGTGCCGTTGGTGCTCGCCGCTGGTGAACACCAACGCAACCGCCGCGTCGAGATCATCCCCGAAGGCCGCGCCGACTGGCAGTAAACCGCCGCCAATCGACTGCGAAATTCAGGCGGAAAGAGCGAC
>CALDHJ010000319.1 GCA_937941555.1 uncultured Granulosicoccaceae bacterium
CATCAATCGCTTGTGCATCATTGTGATCGTTGAGTTCCGCACGCGAGACGACGCGGCGGGTATCAGGGGTGGTGTTGCTGCCGGCCGCGACAAGACGCAACATCAGCTGCCGGGTCTGCTCGCGCCCGGCGTCGTCGAGCTGGTGCTCGTAGGATGCATCGGCCGTCTGGCTGATCGCCCCAACCACGCCACCGGCCGCCTCGAATCCCGCGAGTGTCAGCGTGTTGCCGTCACGCCGCACCCAGGTCTCGACCAATGAGTGAGCGATAAGCGGCAGGGCGCCGGCCTCGTCGCCGGCCTGTTCGATGATCGCCTCGATCAGTCCGCGCTCGAGAAAATACCCGCCGCGCCGCGCAGGCTCGGCAATCGCCTGGCGCAACTCACTCGGGGTCATCGGCGCCACCAACACCTGGTTGTTGCTGATGCGGTTGGCAAGCCAGGCCTCGCGCGCGCACTCGGCGTAGAAATCCGCGCGCACCACGATCACGAACTTGCTCTGACCATCGGGGTCGTTGGCGAGTGCCGCGAGCGCGTCGAGAAAAGCTGTGCGCTGATCAGCCTCGGCAAGCGTGAAGATCTCCTCGAATTGATCAATCACATAGAGACACGGCGACGCGCTCCCGCAATCGGACGCATCCACTGCCTCGAGGCGCGCAAGCGGCTCGTTGCCGGGGGTCATCAAGTGCACTTGCCAGCGCTCGCTGCCCGGCAGACTGCCGGCCGCCAACGCCGGGATCAGTCCCGCTCGCACCAGCGACGATTTTCCGCTGCCCGACGCACCACCGACCACCAACACATTGTGCAGCTGCAGCCGACCGAGCAACTCATCGATCATCGCCTCGCGGCCGCAGAAGCGGTCTGCGTCTTCCGCCTGGTAGGCCGCGAGGCCCTTGTAGGGGCATTGCTCAGGCGGCGCATCAGCCCCGGCAGTTGGCGGTGCAATCAACTGCGTGCGGCCGGCGTTGCCGACGATGTCGTGGATGGCCCAGCGCCACTCGTCGATGCTCTGAAACCGCTTCGACGGATCGCGATCAAGCCCCACCGAGAGAATGCTTTGCCACGATGCCGGTATGCCGTCGAGCGCAGCCTCAAGCCGATCGGGCAACGGCGGCGGGCTGCCTGTGATCACGGTCCAGAGCACCGCCGAGGCTGCGTAGATGTCGGCCGTTGAAGCAATACTGGCTGACGGGTCCATCTGCTCGGGCGCCAGATACAGCGGCGTGCCGCCGAGCATCGTCGGTTGATCCACCCCGTCGTTCAGGTCTTTCGCAATGCCGAGGTCACCGACCAGCGCGCGTTCGTCGGCTCCAACAATGGGAGCATTGACGGGCTTTACCACGCCCTCACCGCCAACGGCGGAGCGGCGAACACTTTCAAACAGGATATTGCCGGGTTTGATGTCGCGGTGAACGAGCCCGACCGCATGGATGGCGGACAGGCCCTCGGCCAGCGCGTCCACCAGCAGCAACAGGGCTTGCAATTCGGCGAGATCGCGCTGCTCGAGTGCCTCAACACCGGTCTGTGCTTTTTGCGTCAACGACCAGAGTTGCGTCGGGTGCGGCAGGCGGTCGGCGAGGGTGCCGCGGTCAGCGTAGTCGAGCACAAAATACGGGCGTGCATCGTTGAGTCGGCCGATGTCGTGCACCGTGACCACGTTCGGTGCCTTGACCCGGCGCAAGAGCCGCGCCTCGTTCAGAAATCGTTTCTCGATGTTGTCGTCGTCGACATTGAGAATCTTCAGAACAACCGACGACTCGAGCTCTTCATCCCAGGCAAGCGCGACCGTGGCAAAACTGCCACGGCCGATTTCATGACGTAACTGGTATCGGCCAACGTAGGCGGGCAAGCCCGACATGACGAGACCCTTCGAGATGTCAGCTCAGCTGCGCGCTGACATCGACACAACTGAACAGCGTCGCGTCGATGACGTTGTGGTCGCGGTCTGCCGCGGTCACACACAAGGTGGTTGCGCCATCGCGCACCGTCGTCGAGGCCGCGCCGGAGGTGGTGTACTGCGGGTAGTCATCGTGGCGGTGCCACTTGCCCTGCTCGACACTGTGCTCGCTCTGGGCGTTGCGCCCGACCTGGGTCACATCGTACTGCTCGCCCCACCACATGTGCAGGTGGTTGCGCGCGTTGTCGGGGCCAAAGTTGGCATCCAGGATCACAACCAGTTCATCCCCGCTCTTCTCGACAGCGGTGATCTCCACCAGACAACCGTCAACCGGGCAGCTGTTGGCCTTGTCGGCTGCCGTGACCGGCAACGCACTCGCGTACAAGCCGACAGCCAACACGCCGAGCGCCATGACAGGCGTTACCGTGCGGCCAAAAGAATAGAGATGCTTCTCAAAGGACGAGGATTCAGTCGACATGGATTGGTACTCCCGTACAACACTGCGGTGGGGGGACGGTCCCAGAACGTACTAGCTAGTTTGGGTCAGGTTGCCACAGTGTTACGGGGTTGTAATCCCCCTTTTGTGGGTATAGGAACCACCGCCGCGGTTCGATTCCCACCCCTCTGTACGTCAATTTTCTGGCAATTCGCAGACGAATGATCGCCAAACCCTTCAGCCAATCACCAACGCCAGACCCACCGCCACCACATTCGCAGCACCCAACGCCAGCAACGACACCAGCGTCAGCTGCATGCCGAGCACACGCGGTCGCCACGGGGCATCCGCACTGCGAATTCCCTGCGGGTGCAGTAAACGACCTGAGACAAACGCCAGCGCCAGCGGCGCAGTCAGCCACCACGGCACCCCATTCCACTCGAGGCACGCCAGCAGGATCAACCCGATCGGCGCGTACTCGGCGAGGTTACC
>CALDHJ010000320.1 GCA_937941555.1 uncultured Granulosicoccaceae bacterium
AGATCGGGGCGGAGCGCGGCGTGATGCTTTTTTTACAAGGCTGTCACATCTGTCCGAAAGTGCACAGCGTGTCGCAACAATTCCCCGCATCACCCCGCGTCGATCAACCGCCGCGCGGCGTCCACGCTGATGTCGCCACCCGCGACCAGTGCCGCAGCCACCGTTGACACAGCCTCCCCGGTCGCGCCGGCGGCAATGGCGATGTTGCGCGCGTGCAAGGCCATGTGGCCCCGTTGAATGCCCTCGGTCGCCAGCGCGCGCAGCGCCGCCATGTTCTGCGCCAATCCCACTGAGGCAATCACCTCGGCAAGCTCATTGGCAGTGGCGGGCTTCAGCACGGCCAACGCCGCCTGCGCCGCGGGATGGGTCCGCGTAGCACCGCCCACCAGACCGATCGCCATGGGCAGGGTTATTTCGCCGTGCAGCCGATCGTCGGACTCGATCCGCCACCGCGTCAACGCGGTGTAGCGACCCGAACACGCCGCCCAGGCATGCGCACCGGCTTCGATGGCGCGCCAATCGTTACCAGTTGCCAGAACCACGGGGTCGATGCCGTTCATGATGCCCTTGTTGTGGGTCGCCGCCCGATAGAGGTCAACCTCGGCAAACGCACAGGCCTCGACGATTCCCTGCGCGACGGCTCGGCCCGCGAGATCAGCGGTCGTGAGCGTGTCGAGATCGAGCGCCACACGCGCCGTCACCAATCGCTTGTCGGCGAGGTTCGACAGGATACGAAGACGGGCCTCACAGCCGGTCAGCCGCTCGGCGAGCGGGGCCACCAACTCGGCTTTGGTGTTGACCGTGTTCGCGCCCATCGCGTCGCGCACGTCAACCAGCAAATGCAACACCAGCATCGGGCCGACAGCCGTGTCGGCAAAGCGCTGCACGTCGATGCCGATGCACCCGCCACCGAGCGCCAACAGCGCCTGGTCGGTGGTGTTGGCAAGGGACACGATCTCGTCTGTCGCCGCGTGCAACGCGGCTTCTGCCACATCGAGATCGGTCACACCGAGCAACTGGATCTGACCCCGCATCACCGGCGCTGTGCTCTCGGCGGTGAAGCCGCCATTGGCACGCGCGATCTTCGCCATGAAAGAGGCCGCCGCGACCACGGAAGGTTCTTCAACCGCCATGGGTACGAGGACGTCGCGGCCGTTGACCTGAAAGTTGGTCGCGACACCAAGCGGTAACTCGAAGCGCCCCACGACGTTCTCGATCATGCCGTCAGCCGTCGCAAGCGGCAGCGCATCACCCGCGAGCTGATCTGCCTGTGCCGCTGTCAGGCCGACGGTTTCGCCGAGCGCGCCGCGCCGGGCATCGGGCGCGAGATCGCGAAAACCCGGCAGACGGGAGTCGATTTGTGTCACAGCCATGTCACCAAGGGTAGAGTCCGGAATTCCGACACAGTGTGCGGCTGCCCTGCTGCCGGGGCAACCACAGGAGTTATTCCGGCCAGGCCCGCAGCTGCATCACATTGCCCTCGGCATCAGCAACGTCCACGGCTCGAAAACCCGGACCCTGCCACGCCGCCCCGACCGCAACGCCGCCACCGGCATGAACCTGTTCGAGCGCCGCATCGAGGTCAGCCACCGAGGCAAACAGCTTGACCGGTACCTGCGCCCGCGGCGTGGGCGGTGTGCTCAACGCGATCTGCTGCGCGATGTGATCCGGAAGCCCGTGCACCACTACCGTGCGCAACCAACTACAAGTCCGGGTTTTCGATCACGGCGTGGTCGGCATCCTGATGTACACACACCATGCCCAACACCGATTCGTAAAAGCGCACAAGGTCTGCAACATCCTTGGCAAACAACACCGCGCCGGCGCGGGCAGGTCCTGGCATGACGCCTCTCCCGAAACAAACACGAAACAACAGCGGCTCAAGATACGCCGCAGCCCGATTGCGCGTCCAGCGCGAGACCAGCCCCGGATGGGTATACTCCGCCGAGAACCGAAACAACCCCTGGTATGTGCATGACCGCTCGAAACATCCTCTTCATCATGGCTGACCAACTGCGCTTCGACTACCTGTCGTGCGCCGGACATCCGCACCTGCACACGCCGAACATTGACCGCATCGCGCAAGAGGGTGTGCGCTTCAGCCGAGCCTACGTGCAATCGCCGGTGTGCGGCGCCTCGCGGATGTGTTTCTACACCGGGCGCTACATGCAGTCGCACGGCGCTGTCTGGAACGGCGTCCCGCTCAAGGTCGGCGAGATGACGATCGGCGACTACCTGCGCCCGCTCGGCCTGCGCACGGCGCTGGTGGGCAAGACCCACATGCGCGCCGACCACGAGGGCATGGCACGCCTCGGCATCGACCCGGACTCACCGATCGGCACGCTCGTGACGCAGTGCGGATTCGAGCCCTGGGCACGCGATGACGGGCTGCACGGTCAGGGTCCGGAAGGCTGGTACGATCCGGCCGCCGAAGACACTCCCTACCAGAACTACCTGCGCGCTCACGGCTACAACTCCGAAAACCCGTGGCACGACTTTGCCAACAGCGCGCGCGACGACGACGGCGAACGCCTGTCAGGCTGGCTCATGCAACACAGCGACCAGCCTGCCGCCGTCCCCGACGAGCACTCCGAGACGCCCTGGACTACGCGCGAGGCCATGGCCTTCATGGAAGACGCGGGCGACGACCCGTGGTGCCTGCACCTCTCGTACATCAAGCCGCACTGGCCCTACATCGTGCCCGAGCCCTACCACGCGATGTACGGCCCCGAGCACGTGATACCAGCCGTTCGCAACGAAGCCGAACGCGCCGACCCGCACCCGGTTTACGGCGCGTTCATGAACCACCGCGGCGCCAAAGCCTTTTCGCGCCAGGGCGTGCGCGAGAACGTGATCCCCGCTTACATGGGCCTGATCAAACAGCTCGACGACCAGATCGGCGAGTTACTCGACTTCATGGAAGCACAAGGCCGTCTCGACGACACCTTGATCGTGTTCACTTCAGACCACGGCGATTTTCTCGGTGACCACTGGCTCGGGGAAAAAGACCTGTTCCACGAACCTTCGGCAAAAGTGCCGTTGTTGATCCGCGACCCCTCCGCGGCGGCCGACGCCACACGCGGCACCGTCTGCGACGCACTGGTCGAATCGATCGATCTCGCCGCGACATTCGTCGACATCGCCGGCGGCAGTGATCAGTCCCACCGCATCGAAGGCACAAGCCTGGTTCCGTGGCTCCACAACACACCACCGGATCAGTGGCGGCGTCATGTGATCAGCGAATATTTCTACGGCATTTTCCCGTCCGGGATCGCGCTGCACGCAGAGGACATCGAAGACGCGCGGCTGTTCATGATCTTCGACGGCCGCTACAAACTGATGCATCATCCAAAAATGCGACCGATGCTCTTCGACCTCGAGACCGACCCGGACGAACTCGACGACCTCGGCGCCGACCCCAATTACGCAGATACCTGCGATCGCCTGATGGCCGCACTCCACAAATGGGGTCTGCGTGAATCGCAGCGACAGACCAAGTCCACAGACCAACTGCTCGCCATGCGTGGCAAATCGGCGCGGCGTGGCATCAACGTCGGCCTGTGGGATCTCGACGATGTGCCCGACGCCGACATGCGCGATATGCTCTCCTGAATTCGGAGCGGGCGCACACACAGCGCACACAATGCAATCATGCAAGAAACACCGCGTACGATGTCGTCCCACGAGGCCGGTAGGTAATTGCAACGTTATTACAAGCCCAGAGACGCAATAATTTTTTGCGTTGACACAACTTTACTTTCGCTGACGCTTTTCAGCCTGCTCCGCCTCTATACTGCGCACAGCACTCGCCTCGCGTGGATAACCAATGCGCCGCACTCGCACTGCTCGCCAACCCGCCGGCATTTACGTCAAGCACCAACGCTCACACAACCGGGTATCTGCCGACGGTGCACATGTGAACCCGGGTATCCGCAATTCTCCGCGCCGCGCTGCTGCGACCACCAATACCCTCGTGCTGCTCCTGCTGGCCATTCTGACCCTCTGCAACCAGGCTGCTTTCGCGCACATCGACCGCATGACCAGCACCGAG
>CALDHJ010000321.1 GCA_937941555.1 uncultured Granulosicoccaceae bacterium
CTTCAGACTGGACCGACTACTACACGCCGGCAGCGGATGTGCTGTTGCGCGAGTTCATTCTCAAGCGCAACCACCTGGTGGTACGCGAGCAGGTCGATGGCTTGCCACGTCTCGGCGTCTGCACGGCACCGACGCCGCAGACAGCACCCGAATTCTCCTGGCTCGAGTTTGACGAGGCGTGCTATGCGCTCGGCGCAAGTGGCGGATATCAACGCGACGACGCGCTGCTGCGGATCTATTACGAGTCACCCGCAACGCCCTCGACTACCTGGGATATGGATCTCGACACCGGCGAGCGTGTGCTGAAAAAGCAACAGCGTGTCCCGAGCGGCCACGATCCGGCGGACTACCGGACGGGTCGCACCTGGGCCACGGCACCCGACGGCGAACGCGTGCCGGTCAGCTACATCCACCGCGCCGATCTGCCACTCGATGGCACGGCACCCCTTTTCCTCTACGGCTACGGGGCCTACGGATCGAGCACACCGACCGGGTTTTCAACCACCCGGCTTTCGTTGGTCGATCGTGGAGCAGTGTGTGCGATCGCGCATGTGCGGGGCGGTATGGAGCGTGGTTACCGTTGGTACCTCGACGGCAAGCTCGAACACAAGACCAACACCTTCACCGATTTCATTGCAGCGGCCGAGCACTTGGTCGAGTGCAAGCTGGTCGACCGCAACCGCCTCGGTTGCTACGGCGGCTCGGCAGGCGGCATGCTGATTGGCGCTGTGATCAACCTGCGCCCAGATCTCTTTGCCTGTGCGGTCGCCGACGTGCCCTTTGTCGATGTGCTCAACACCATGTGCGATGCAAGCCTGCCACTGACGCCACCCGAATGGCATGAATGGGGCAATCCGCTCGAGAGTGAATCGGCCTACCACACCATTGCCGGCTACAGCCCCTATGACAATGTTGGCCCTCTCGACTATCCGGCCTTGCTGGTGCTCGCCGGGCTGACCGACCCTCGCGTGACGTATTGGGAGCCCGCGAAGTGGGTTGCGCGATTGCGCGCGCATCGCGCCAATGACGCACCGCTGATGCTGCGAACCCGCATGGGTGCGGGGCACGGTGGGGCATCGGGTCGCTACGATTCGCTGAAAGAGACAGCGTTTATTCAGGCCTTCGTGATCTGGTCGCTCGGCATGGCGGACACCTGAGTGCCTCAGGTGAATTTTCGAAACAGCCGCGTTTGATCGAACATCTCTTCGAGCTCTTCCACCCGCGCCCGGGTCTCTTCCCAATCGGTGTTCTGCACCGCGGCGATCATGGTCTCGGTCAGCAACAGGGTGGTTGCGATCGAATCCCAGGCAGACGGCACGACAATCCGGCTGCTCAGGCACACGTCGGCCAGACGGTGAATGGGTGAGCGCCACTGGTCGGTGAACAGCACCAGTTTCGCGCCGCGTTCGTGTGCGATCTCGGCGAGACGCAGCGAGTTGTTCTCGTACCGCCGCACGTCGTACACCACGAAGACGTCGTCTTCTGTTGCGTCAAGCAGATAGTGCGGCCACGCATTGGACGTGGATTCGATGTGCGTGATGTTCGGGCGAATCACCTGCATGTGCAGGAAAAGGTATTCCGCGAGTGTGTGGGTAATACGTCCGCCGACGATGTAGAGATGGCGTGAGGTGTCTGCGACCAGCGCGCAGGCCTGGTCAAACGCGGCCGGGTCGATCTGGCTCAAGGTGTTGCGGATGTTGTCTAGCACGGCGTCGGTGAACTGGTTCAGTACGTGTCCGGACGGTGCGCCATCCGCCCAGGTGTCGTGTTTGGCAATGGGCCCCTTGGCCTTGGCGCGCAATTCTTCTCGCAGCTCTGCCTGAAAATCCGGATACCCCTTGAACCCGAGTTTTTGCACCATGCGGGCGACGGTCGGTGCGGACACCTTGGCGTCCTTGGCGAGTGTTGTCAGTGGGCCGAGGCCCGACGCCGGGTAGTTCTCCAGGATGGAGTCGGCCAGTTGCCGCTCGGCACGCGTCAGTGTCTCCAGCGCTTGCTGAATGCGGTCCGAGATCGTGAGTGGGGCATCTGGCATGGTGTCATCCTGTTTGACGGATAAATTTACAAACGCATCAACGCTGTAAAATTATTTCATATTTTTGTTGACAAGCCGCCGCCAACGCAAGCAAATTATTTGCAGGAGGCGGCATGCACGACGCGATCACGGACAGCCAGACCGATACGGTCGTGGCGATCAACCCGACAGGCCAGTCGCCGGTCTTGCTGGTGTGTGAGCACGCGTCGTGTCACATCCCGACCGCGATGAAGGCACTGGGGGTGTCAGGTGCAGCACGCAACAGCCACATTGCCTGGGACCCGGGCGCACTCGCTGTCGCACGCGCCATGTCGTCGCACTTCGACGCCGTGCTTATTGCAAGTACGGTGTCACGCCTTGTCTACGATTGTAATCGGCCGCCAGATGCGCCGGATGCGATACCGGTGGAGAGTGAACGCCACAGTGTTCCCGGCAATGTTGGTCTCACTGCAGCGGAACGGGCGGAGCGTGTCGCGCGTTTTTATGCACCTTTCAGGGCGTCTGTCGCGTCGGCCTTGCGCGCGACCGCCGAGCCGATTCTGGTGACGGTACACAGTTTCACGCCGGTCTATGCCGGGACGTCTCGTAGCGTCGAAATCGGCGTCTTGCATGACCGCGATGCGCGACTGGCGGATGCCATGCTCGCCTGTGCTCGCGACCACACCGAAGCCGACGTCAGACGAAACGAACCCTATGGCCCCGAGGATGGTGTAACCCACACCCTGACCGAACACGCGCTGCCCGCCGGTTGCCCGAATGTGATGTTGGAGATCCGCAACGATCTGATCGCGGATGCACCGAGTCAGTGTGCGATGGCGCGGATGCTGGCGCGGTGGTTGACCGAGGCTTGTACGCACCTCGAATCGGGGAGGGCGCTGACATGTTCGGCGTGATGCGGTGGTACGTGCGCGGTGTGGATCGGTGCAACCGACTGATCGGCCGTGTCGTGATGTACGGCATTTTTCTGCTGATGGGCATTTTGCTGTGGTCCTCGATCAGCAAGACGTTTTTTTTGCCGTCGTTGTGGACGCTGGAGGCGGCCCAGTTCGTCATGGTTGGCTATTACATTCTGGGTGGGCCGTATTCCCTGCAGCTTGGCTCGAATGTGCGAATGGATCTTTTCTACGGAGATTGGTCGGATGCGCGCAAAGCCCGCTTTGATGTGCTCACCGTGTTCTTCCTGATTTTCTACTTGTGCGTGCTGCTCTACGGCGCCATCAGCTCCACGGCGTACTCGCTTGGCTACTGGAAAACCGAGCCGCTGTCGTTTTTTGCAGGCCTGATCACCGGCACCGAGGAGATCGGGCGACTCGAGCGTTCGTC
>CALDHJ010000322.1 GCA_937941555.1 uncultured Granulosicoccaceae bacterium
GGACGACCCCGAGGCAACCCTGTCGAAGATGCAGACGGTGCAACGCGCCGCGCTCGCGCCGGCCGAGCCGTCAGCGCAAGACATGCGCGTGGCCGCTGACGCCGCCCAGAAAGCGGCGCAAGCTCGCATGGAAATCATGCGTGCGCACTTCGAGGCGAAGCTGCCCGGGAGCGATCCAAGCGAGTCGGACACCGCGGTTTCCGAGGACACCTCTGCACCATCGAACGAGGATTCAACCGCTGGCAGCCACCAGGCGCAACAGGCGATTGATGCCTACAGCTCCGGTAGTGCTGTCGATGCGGGCGAATTGCTCGATCTTGCCGCCTGAGGCTGAGCGCTTTAGCTCAACGCCCTGATGCCGACCGCAGCGCGGCTGCGGTGCGAATGTGCGCGTTGGCTTCGCCCATGCCCTGATAGCCGTCGCGCTGCACGATTTCGAAGCAGAAACTGCCGGCGACGGGCACGGTGTAGAGCTGCAGAAAGCGGCCGTGTGCATCTTCGTCATAGAGCACATTGAATTCTTGCAGGGACTCTACAAAGGCATCCGACAAGCCGAAACGCGGCTGAATATCCAGGTAGTAGTTGGGCGGGATGGACAAGGTGTCGACACCTGATTGCGCGAGCGAGCGGGCGACAGCAAGCACATCGGTACAGCCGAACGCGACGTGGTGCACTCCCGAACCCCCGGTTTGCTGACGGAAGGAACCGGACAAGGTGTCGCGGGATTGGCTGGTGTTGAGCGCGATACGGAATGCAGACTCAGCGGCATCAAGGACCTGGCTCTGCACCAGTCCGCGCGGATCAAACACGTCAAACGTGGGCCGCGGCCGCAGATCGAACAGGCTGCGGAATGCGAAGGCCGTTGACAGGCTGTCGGCGTAGGACTGGCTGAGCTGGATATGGTCAACGCCGTTCAGCTCGCCGTGTTCGAGCGGCTCGTCGAGCGTGTCAAAGGCCGAGGCCCACGACTCATCGGCTGCGGACGCGTCAAGTAGATACCAGATCGTGCCGTCCACATTGCGCAGCGCCACCATGCGATGGGACGCGTCCACACTGTCCGGCTCCACCAGCTCGAGACCGAGTGCCTGCGCGCGGCGAATCATCTGGTAGGCGTTGTGGGTGCGCAAGCCGATGGCAACGACGGAGGTGCCATGCTTGTCCAGAAAATGCTCGGCAAACGCGCGGTCGGTGTTGAGCACCACACGCACTCCGCCACCGTGCCACCCCTCGGCGTCGAGCTGCCGGTGAACGCCAACACGCGCCAGGCCTAGCGCTGTGAGGGTATTTTGCAAGGTTGGCAGATGCTCGGGCTCGCAGCTGATTTCGATGAACTCACAGCCGAGTAGCGGTTGTGCCTGCGCTACGCCGTTTGTGGGGTCTGGCACCATCGACGCCAGGTACTGCGACGAACGGTAGCCGTCGCGCGCGGTCTGTGCCGGGTCACTCATACGGAACACATCATTGAACACCTCGTGTGACAACGGCCCGCTGTAACCCGTCTCACTGAGCTGCGACATGAACCGGTGGATGTCGAGTTCGCCCTGCCCTGGGAAGCAGCGGTAGTGACGGCTCCAGGACAGGTGATCCATCGACAGCCGCGGGGCGTCGGCGGTTTGCACGAGAAAGATCCGGTCCCCCGGAATCTGCGCGATGGGTTCGAGCGGCGATCCGCGCGAGAACAGGTGGAAGGTGTCGAGCACCAGGCCGACAGCCGGGTGGTCAACCCGTCGCACGATCTCCCAGGCGTCGCGGTAGTCGTGCACCCACGGCGCCCACGCGAGTGCCTCGTACGCGATGCGGAGCCCGCGCGCGGCGGCCCGTTCGCCGAGTTCACGCAAGTCCGCCACGATGCGCTTGATGCCCGGTTGTGCGGCCGGATGACAGCTACTGCAGAGCATGAGCAGGTCAGTGTCGAGCACGGCCATCTGATCGAATTTGGCCTCCGCGCGTGCAAAGGCCAACTCGCGGTCGCGTCCGCTCAATCCTTCAAAGTCACGAAACGGCTGCAAAGTCACCACCTCGAGTTCGTGGCGGCGCAAGGTGGCTGCGAGATCGTCCAGGCTGCCGTCGAAGGTCAGGAGATCGTTGTCGAATATCTCGACATGGCGAAAGCCGGCCGCCGCGATGTGCGCGAGCTTCTCGCGCAATGTCCCACTCAAGCAAACCGTAGCGATGGAAGGTGTCATGCCAGCTGGGCGGGCGGTTTGGGGCATAGGCCGTTCCTGTTTATCCGGTGACACGTATTTTCACACGACAATTTTAATTTTATCATATGATTTAACACTGGCAATGCACGCGTGCCGGGCCAATCACCGATCTATCAGCCACACTGACCTCATGACAGCCCTTCCCCAACCCCAGATCGCGGTTCTGGGCGCCGGCCTTGTCGGCCGCCGCCATATCGACCTGCTGCGGCAGAGCCATCAGCTCAGCGCCATCATCGACCCGGCCCCCCAGGCTGCAACGCTCGCAGCCGAATGCGGCGTTCCACACTACGAGGCGCTGGATCCTGGGCTCGAGCAGGCGCGCCCCGATGGCCTGATCAACGCCACACCCAACCAGCTCCACCGCGAGACCACCGTCACCGCGTTGCTGGCCGGTGTGCCGGTGCTGGTCGAAAAGCCGATCGCATCGAACACCGCGGACGCCTCGGCCATGGTCGACGTCAGCGACGAGACCGGTGTGGCGTTGCTGGTCGGCCACCACCGCCGACACAACCCGTTGATCGCCCGCGCGAAATCCCTGATCGAGTCAGGCGAGCTCGGCGCCTTGCAGGTGGTGCACGGCCAGTGCTGGCTTTACAAACCAGCGGACTATTTCGATGTCGCTTGGCGACGCCAGGGTGGCGCCGGCCCGGTGTTCATCAACCTGATTCACGACGTCGATCTGCTGCGCTATCTGTGCGGTGAAGTGACCAGCGTCACGGCACTGCACAGCCAGCACGGACGCGGCTACGACGTTGAAGAGAGCGCGGGGGCACTGCTGCGTTTCGCCAACGGCGCCATCGGCACCCTGAGCGTTACCGACAACGTGCCGGCCCCCTGGAGTTGGGAACTCAGTGCACACGAAAACCCCGCCTACCCCGCGACGGACGGGTTCTGTTACCTGATCGGCGGTGACAAGGGCTCGCTGTCGCTGCCCGACTTCAACCACTGGCACTACGGCGACCACCCGCCGGGATGGTGGGCACCCATCGAGCGCACGCGCTACCCGATGTCGCTCGAAGATCCGCTGAGGCGTCAGATCGCGCACTTCTCGCGCGTGATTCGTGGTGAGGAAGCGCCGCTCGTGTCGGGTCGAGAAGGGCTCGAGACGCTGCGCGTGATCGAGCAGATCAAGTCCTCCGCCGCGCATAATCCCTGATCGCGATAGCTGTAGAATTCGCCTGCAGACAACGACAACTGAATGCCGACCCATGTGGCCGCGGTTGCGACTGTCAGCGCGACACAAGTTACATTGCCGACCAACCGGATAACTGACCCACACGCGGCGTCGACCTACCACCCGGGCAACGCGATTGCACCCTAGCCTTCAGGCAAGGTCTCAGCGGCGATCGCATGTTCGATCCCGACCGCCACATGCTGCGCTAACACCGCTTGCGCAGCGGCCGTGTTGCGATCCAGCGCGTGTTGCATCAGCGTCGCATGGTCTTTCGCGGTCTCGTCCCCGCGACTGGTCAGGGCCAGCATCAGGTAGCGGTTGTAGCGGTCGAACACTTGCGAGTGCGTGCGCATCAAGGTGGCCGATCCGCAGGCACTGATCAACGCCTGGTGAAACGCCATGTCATCGCGCTTCCAGCGCAATCGCTGCGAGTCATCACCGGATATGACCCCGGCCTCGGAGTGCTTGAGCCGGTGGTGTGCCGCCAGCACCCGCGCCTCCCAGTCGACGTCCCCGGCCGCAAACGACAACCCGAGCGCATGGTTCTAAAGCAGCACGCGGAGATCGCCAACTTCGCGAAGCTCGGCGCGCGACACCGGTGACACCGCAAAGCCACGGTTGCCCTCGGCAACCACGAACCCCTCCATCGCCAGCCGACTTAGCACCTCGCGCAAGGTGGTAACGCTCACGCCGTAGCGTTTTTTCAATTCATCAAGCCGCAAGCGTGCGTCGGGC
>CALDHJ010000323.1 GCA_937941555.1 uncultured Granulosicoccaceae bacterium
GACTTTTTGCTGTCCGAATGCTGTCAAGACTGCCACGGCTGCCGACACACTGAACACCACGGCGCATCGGTAACCGGACACTGATCATGGAACACGTAATCGAACGCGTCAGACTCGTCACCCACCAACTGCCCGCGCTCGACGCAGCGTGGTGGGCGAGTATTCTGGTGGTGCTGGCAACGGCGCTATTCATCCCGGCCGATCTCTTCCCGGTCGTGCGCGACGCGGCGGGTAGCCTGCTCCACACCGGCGTCTTCATCCTGTTCGCCGTGGTAGCGCTCGGCTGGATACAAGCCTCCGGCGCCGAGGGACAGATCGCGCGTGCCTTCAGCGGACCGGAAACCCGCATGATCGTGCTGGCCGCCGTGGTCGGCGGACTCGCGCCCTTCTGCTCCTGCGAAATCATCCCTTTCATCGCCGCCCTGCTCGCGATGGGCGTGCCGCTCTCGGCGGTCATGGCGTTGTGGCTGAGCTCGCCACTCATGGACCCGGCGATGTTCTCGATCACCGCGAGCGCCCTCGGCGTCGACTTCGCCATCGGCAAAACACTTGCAGCCATCAGCCTTGGCATCGGCGGCGGATTTGCCGTGATGGCGCTGTCGCGCACGCGACTGGTCGCGGAACCGCTTCGCCCCGAATGGGCGCCGTCCAGCTGCTGCGGCAGCAGCAACGCACTGCTCGACAACACGACGCCCCCGGTCTGGCGCTTCTGGCACGACCCTGAACGCCGAACCGTGTTCACCCGTTCGGCCGCCACCAACGCGCTCTTCCTGCTCAAGTGGCTGCTGCTCGCCTACCTGCTCGAAGCCCTGATGGTGCGCCACCTGCCGGCCGAGTGGGTCGCGAGTGCCGTCGGCGGCGACGGGGTGCAACCCATCGTGATCGGTGCCCTGATCGGTGGCCCGGCCTACCTCAACGGCTACGCCGCGGCCCCACTGCTCGCCACCCTGATCGATCAGGGCATGGTGCCAGGCGCCGCCATGTCCTTTGCGCTGGCAGGCGGTGTGAGCTGCATCCCGGCGGCGGTCGCGGTCTGGGCGCTGGTCAAGCCGCGCGTGTTCGCGCTCTACATTGCACTCGGGTTTGCAGGCTCGGTGATTGCAGGCATCGCCTGGAATGCCTGGACCGCCTCCGGCGCTGCCTCCACGTGACGGCGACACGCTGGATCGCGGCGGCCTTTGCCTGCGGGGTGCTGCTCGCGCTCGCCGCGCGCGCCGCGCCCGGATTTTTCAACGCGTACCTCGGCGCCTCCCGCATCCGCTTTGATGTCATGACCGCCGAGCCGGCGGGCGAGGCAAGCTACCTCATCAGCGTCGACGATTTCAGCGTGCTCGATGGCCTCGCCGCTGAAGACGATGACATCGTCGCTGTCGACACAGGTGTGTTCAGCGGCATCGGCCGCGTGACCTTCGCCGCCGCCGACAGCCCCGCAATCGAGCGTTTGCGGCAACACCCCAACACCGCCTTTCTGCTCAGCACCACCATCCCGCTGATCTGCCACTGACCTCACTCGCAGATAGGGTCCCTCTGCGTGGTATAACAGACGACACCGCCGATGCCCGCTCAACGTTTCCCGTCGCCATGCCGCCCGAGCTCGCGCCTGACTACTACCTGACCAATTTCCACGCGCTGCTCTCGAGTGTGGTCGATCGCTACGCCGACCTCCTCGACCCGGACGAACACGCCTGGCACACCCGCTTTTCGCAGGCGTCGGTCGACGCGCAATGCTTGTATGTCCGCCTGCTCAGCCGCACGAAATCTCACTTTCGCCGCGACAAACTCGACTACGCCGAAATCGACGACCTCGCCGCCGCCGCGGCAGAGCTCGACAAAAGCCGGCTGCTTACCCTCGACCCCGACCTGCCACTCGACGAACAGCTCGGGCTCTATATCAAAGGCGAACTGTTCGAGGCCTGCGCGAAGCCGCCAGCAAAAACGCTGAGCCGCGAGGCCCTGGTCACAGGATTGATCGAGGACCCGGACGCCTGGGCATTCGACCCGTCAGCGCTGGCGACGCACGGGCCAATCCTGCAAATCGAAGGCGAGACCTGTTTCACCGTCTTCCGGCTGCTGTTTTTCGGCAACCTCTACCAGGATCTGAGCGACTTCGTGTTGCGCGACCTCGGCCTGACCGCATTCGAGTCCTACACCGTCGACGCCGACACCCGCGCATTCCACTCGCGCGACCAGATCGACGCCCACCTGCGCTACCACGCTTGCCGGGCAATCGCACCCGAGACCCGCGCGCTCGACGCCGAGACCCTGCTCGCACTGCACAGCGCACTGCCGCCGGTCGACGGCAGCGACCCGGCCCTCGCCCGACGCGTCGGCCGTTTCACCAACGAACTAGCACGCCAGCTCGAACGCCTCGACGAACCCACCCATGCGCTCGCGCTCTACGCCACCACCACCCGCCCGCCAGCGCGCGAACGGCGTGTGCGCGTGCTCGCGGCACTCGGCGACACCGACGCGGCGCTCGCACTGTGCGACGAGATCGCATCCAGCCCACTCGACGCCGACGAGGCCGATTTCGCACACCCTTTCGCGCAGCGCCTGCTGCGCAAACTCGGCCGCCGCGGCCCGGTGCCTGCACCGGCCAAACCGCTTGAGGTGGAGATCGAGCTGCCCGAAACCACACTCAGCGTCGAGCAGGCTGTTGCGGTTCACCTGGGTTGCGACGGCAGCTGCCACTATGTCGAGAACACCTTGTTCACGGGTGTGTTCGGGCTCGCGTTCTGGGACATCATTTTCAGCCCTGTGCCGGGTGCGTTTCACAACCCCTTCCAGTACGCGCCAGCGGATTTTCGCGAACCCGATTTCTGCACCCAGCGCCACGCCGCCATCGCGGATCGACTCGATGCCGTGCAGACGCGAGATGACCTCACTGCGCGCGTGCTCGACACCTTCGACGCCAAATACGGCCTCGCAAACCCCATGACCCACTGGCCGGCCCTCGACCGCGACACCCTGCAACTCGCGCTCGAGCGCATCCCGCTCGCGCACTGGCACGCGGTCTTCACGCAATTGCTCAGCGACATCGCAAGCTACCGCGCCGGCCTGCCCGATCTGATTCATTTTCCGGCGGCCGGCCACTACGAACTGGTTGAGGTCAAGGCGCCCGGCGACCGACTGCAACAGAACCAACTGCGCTGGATGCGGCACTTTGACAAGCATGGCATTCCGCACCGCGTGGTGCACGTGCGCTGGACGACCGACACGGTGCCTGCGTGAGCGAAACGGTCTCGCTGTCAGTCGGGCAGTTGGTCTCGATGACCTGCATGAGCGGGGATCTGGTGCACGACCAGGCCTGGGGGCCGAGCGCTGTGCAGGGCATCCGCGCGCACCAGCGCTACCAGGCCAAGGCCACCAAGGCCGATGACCGCGTGCAGAGCGAGGTGCGCCTGTCACATCGCTTCACACGCGGCGACGAGTCCGTCGAGCTCAACGGTCGGCTCGACCTTGTCTACCCACACACAGACACCCCGACCCTGACCGAAATCAAAAGCACCTTCACGCCACCCGCGCGTATCCACGAGGGCGCGCGCGCACGACACCGCGCGCAGCTCACGGTCTACGCCAGCCTCTATCTCGCCCAGCCCAAACACCAGTCACTCGCCGGCGTGACCGGCCAGCTGGTCTGGTGCAACCTGCTCGATCAGACCGACACCGTGGAGGAGATCGCGCTCGACCGCGAGACGGCAGACACCTTTGTCGCCGCAGCAATCGACCGCTATCTCGCCTGGCACGCGCTGGTCAGCGCGCGCCGCGCCGCTACCCGCGCAACCAGCGCCGAACTCGACTTTCCCTGGGGCGACTTTCGACCGGGCCAACGCGCATTTGCCGCCCACGTCTACCGCACCGCGCGCGACGGCGGTCAGTTGTTGGCCGAAGCCCCAACTGGCACCGGCAAGACCGCGAGCACGCTCTACCCGGCGATCAAGGCCATCGGCAGTGGCCACGTCAGCCGCGCGGTCTACCTCACGGCCAAGACGACCGGGCGCAATTCGGTCAGTGCGTCACTCGAAACCATGCGCGAGGCCGGGCTCGAGATCAGCCACCTGACACTGCGCGCCAAACAGCAAGCGTGTCCCTGTTCGCAAGAAGACTTCACACTCGACCCCGACGGCCGCTGCCCGCGCACGGTCGGTTTCTTCGACCGCCTGCCCGCCGCCCGCGAGGCGCTGATGCGCGACGGCGTGCTGGACGGTGACACAGTCGACGCGGTCGCAACCGAGCACGCCCTCTGCCCCTTCGAACTCGCACTGCAACTCCTGCCCTGGGTCGACGTGGTGGTCTCGGATTTCAACTATGTGTTCGATCCACTGGTGCGACTGACCGACCTCGCGACACCCACGCGCAAGAGCGCCTTGCTCATCGACGAGGCACACAACCTCGGCGAACGGTCGCGCAGCATGTACTCCGCCGAGCTCGACACCCAACTGTGCCAGCGCGCCGAGCGCGACGCGCGTGGCGACACCGAGCTGCTG
>CALDHJ010000324.1 GCA_937941555.1 uncultured Granulosicoccaceae bacterium
CTCGACCTGGTGCACCGCCTGGACCGGGATACCAGCGGCTGCCTGCTGATCGCAAAACATGCACAGGCCAACCGTGAGCTCAAGCAGCAGCTTGCCGCGAGAGACGTTGAAAAACGCTATGCGGCGCTGGTTGTCGGCCACTGGCCCCGTGCGTTGACGCGAATCGAGAACACGTTGGGCAAGAATCAGTTGCGCGGCGGCGAGCGGGTCAGCGGGCGTGCGGAGCAGGGGCGCCATGCGATCACACACATTCAGGTGGTCGAGAGCGGACGTCTGTGCACGCGCCTGGACGTTCGTATCGAAACCGGGCGAACACACCAGATCCGCGTCCACACGTCAGAATCCGGGCACCCGGTGGTCGGGGATTCGAAGTATGGTCGTCACGACGCCAATCGCCGGTTCGCCGCGGCCGGGCACCGCGGCATGCACCTGCACAGCGCGCAGATCGCATTCCAGTGGCGTGGAGAACGCACATTCGAGGTGCCGGCGCCGGAAAGTTGGCACGAGGCCGTGCAACTCTGATGGCGTGGCACGGTCCGTGTTGACTGTGTTGGCAGCCTTTTTTACCTCAGACATCGAGACACCATGGAACACACCTCCGAAGCCAGACAAAGTAGCTGGGAACGCAAGACCATCGAGCGCCTGGCAACAGCCGGTCTGGTGGAACAGCGTCGAGCGCGGCGCTGGAACCTGTTTTTCCGCTTTTTGTTGGTTGCCTACATCGTATTCATCACGGCGATGTCATTCCGGGGCCAATTCAGCGAGTGGCGCAGCGGAGGACCGGGGGCGCACACAGCCTTGATTGATATGGCGGGAACGATACAGTCCGATGGCCTGTCGCTCGCGTCGGTGCGGCCGGCTCTTTTGTCCGCATTCGAGAACGAAAACACCGCCGGTGTGGTGTTGCGGCTCAATAGCCCGGGTGGGAGCCCCGTGCAGTCGTCGCTGATCTACGACGAGATCAACCGCTTGAAAGCCGCGCACCCTGATGTGCCCGTGGCAGCCGTCGTTCATGATGTAGCGGCATCAGGCGGCTACTTCATAGCCGCGGCCGCCGACGATATCTTCGTCAACAAGGCGAGTATCGTGGGGTCTATCGGGGTCTTGAGCAATGGCTTCGGCTTCACTGGCACGATGGAAAAGCTCGGGGTCGAGCGGCGCTTGATCACCTCGGGTGAGAGCAAGGCCATGCTCGACCCGTTCTCGCCGGTCGATGAAGGCGACGTCGCGCACATGAAGACCCTGATGGCACAGATACACGAACAATTCAAAGCTGCAGTGCGTGGCGGGCGAGGCGATAGGTTGAGCACCGACAACGCCGTCTTCTCGGGCACCTTCTGGACCGGTGAGCAGGCCGTGGAGCTTGGTCTTGCCGACGGGTTCGGTGATGAGTTTTTTGTCGCGCGTGAAATCTTCTCGGCCGAAGACGTGGTCAATTTCACGGCGCAACCGGACCTCATCGAACGCGTGACCGGTGCGCTTGGTGTGGCAATCGGTTCTGGCCTGTTCGACGCAGTCTCGTCGACGGATGCCTTCACGTTGCAGTAGGCACATATGCGGGCTCGACCACGATGACGGCACTGAAGCTTGAGGTTCATTCGACCGAACACCTGGCCGGTGACGACGCGACAATGGCGTTCGGGGCTCGGTTGAGTCTTTCGGTGTCTGCACCGGCATGGGTGCACATGTACGGTGACCTCGGCGCGGGCAAAACCACACTGGCGCGCGGGTTCCTCGCCGGGCTCGGGCACACGGGTCAGGTGCGCAGCCCGACTTACACCTTGGTCGAGACCTATACGCTCGATGATGTCACAGTCCACCACCTCGACCTGTATCGGCTCGGCAGCGCAGATGAGCTCTACGACATGGGCGTCGACGACCTTGCCGCAACACCCGCAATCTGGCTCATCGAATGGCCCGAGCGGGCAGAGGGAGTGTTGCCGGACTGGACGCACCGCATCGTGCTCGACGTTGCGGGCACCGGTCGCGACGTAAGCTTGACAAGCCGCCGGGCCTGAACATTCGCTCGCGAGCTGCACGGCCAAAATAGCGTCGGTCGTGATGCCCGGTTTTGCGATCTTTTTCAACCGGATAGCGCTAATTGAGCTCTGCGGTAGTCGATATTTGCGCGGAATCAAGTGGCGAATTTCCCTGCTGATTCGGCTTGCGGATTCGCTACGAGCGTCTTTACTTTGTCAGACGTGAATCCCGTTGTCGGGCGCGTAGTACGCAGCGCTCAGACGTTTGCGTATCGCGTGGCCCGCCAAGGCCGTTTTAGAACCGTAGCCCTGACGCGAAGTCAGGGGTGATTGTGCAGACGCTGAAGTGACCATGGGCCCATTTCCTATTTCCCGCCGATCTGTGACAGCGTGTCTCGCCCTGCTGGCCGTGTCGACGGTCTGGGCGCAGTTCGCGTTGGCGAAAGACCCCGCGCGGTTGCTCGGCTTGCGGTACAAGGCCTATGACACGCACACCCGCGTGGTGCTCGACCTCGATCGCGCCGTTCGCCAGAAGAACTTCACACTCGCGTCACCCAGTCGCATCGTCGTCTGCACAATC
>CALDHJ010000325.1 GCA_937941555.1 uncultured Granulosicoccaceae bacterium
GGTGTGGACGAGGACTTTGCGATGTGGCCGCCCCAATACAAATGGGCGGTAGACCGGCGTGCGCAGATCAAGCGGGACCTCGCCTGAGCCATCTACAGTTGCGGTGACGGCTGAAGGCCGCCGGTCAGGGGGCCGGACACGCAGCCCGGCCATTGAGTCTGAAGCGCCCGCCACATTCCGTGGCGGTGCTGTGGGCTAGTGTGTGACGCGGTCTCCCCAGATATCGCGCAACCGTTGATCGCGACCACAGCTGTACCGGTAGAACTGGTATCGAACCGAATGGGTCTTGTAATAGTCCTGGTGATAGCTCTCCTTGCCCTTGATCGGATAGAAGGTGGCGGCAGGCAGGATTTCGGTGACGACGGTCTGGTCTGAAAATTCGTCGATGACCGCTTGTTTTGTCAGCTCGGCGGCGGCTCTTTCGGCGTCGTCCGCCACAAAGATCGCAGCCTTGTATTCGTGTCCCTTGTCGCAGAATTGTCCGCGTGCATCGAATGGATCGATGTTGACCCAGTAGTGTTCGAGCAGGCCGTTGTAGTCGACGGTTTCCGGGTCGTAGGTTACTTGTATCGCTTCATAGTGACCGTCGTGGCGTCCCCGGTAGGTGGGGTCGGGGTGCGTGCCGCCGGTGAAGCCCGAGACAACATCGAGCACGCCCTCCAGCTTTTCGAAATCGGATTCCATGCACCAGAAACAACCGCCGGCAAACACGGCCGTTTGCACAGGTTTGTCGTTTGCGGCGGTCAAGCCCGTGGTGAAAAGGGCAATGGCCAGAACGGCAATTCGTATCATGGGTGTGTCCTCGATCTGTCGGCGTCGGTGTTCACCCGCTCTGATGGCAATCGGCCAGACGCGTTCGCGGTATCCGCAATCATACCTATACTCGCGCGATTGGTATGACTCAGGCCGAGGCCTGGAAGAAAGTGCCCGTGGTGTTCTCGAAACGGGCCGTCAGGATGTGTCCACCGTAGCGGTTTCCGGTTCTGGACGTGATGCCGTGGGTGAGGGCGACAACAGCAGATAGTCCGGCACCGTCCAAGCGCACAACCGGTAGGTGATGCAGCATCGCGTTGGACAGGAAAGACACTCCGACGGGGGAGGCGTCGAGTAACACGGCGGCGAATTGGCGCGCAGGCCAGCCGGTGCTGACCGCGATGGTGTCACCTTTGCGAAGCCTGGTAGCACGTCGGCGTCTGCCGGGCGGCCGTGAAAACTCTGGCGGTGGGCGCAGGGGGCTGGCGCAACGGCCGCACAAGGGTTCGGGGGCTGAGACGACGGGTATCGGCGTTGCCGCACAGAACGGACACGCAGGGGCCTCGGGCGCATGGCTAGTGTCTTGTTCGGATCGGCTTTCCTCGGCGCCTTCGGCTTCGCGCTTGAGCATTGCCAGCGCACCGTTGTGGCTGTGTTGAGTCAGCAGCTCGGTGTAGCGCGCGCGGGTATCCGGATCGACCAGGACCTTGTACGCCCGATCTACCAATAGTTGTTGAGTCGGAGATTGCGTTTGGCTCATTACCCAGGCGTGTGCGCCCGCCAGAAGCTGACTCTCGGCGTCCAGTTGCAGCGACAGGATGCGTCCGTAGTGGCGGCGGTTGATGTTGTTGTGCCGAGCTGTCGCGGCATGACGGAGGTAGCTGTCGAGTGGGCCAGATCCGATGCGGGCCGCACTCAATCCCTGTTCGGCGAGGGCGAGGTCGTGGGCTGCGCGTGAGACCGGGTGCGTGATGGTGCGGTAGGCCTCGTTGATCAGCGCCGCATTGCCGGTGTCGCCACCGAGGTCCGGGTGCAACTTGAGTTGCTGCATCAAAACGCGATAGACGCGCTTGATCAACGCGCTCGGCGCTTCCGGTTGCACCCTGAGTACACGGTAGTAGTTTCGTCGATTGTCCATGCACAGTGGGGATCTGGCGCACTAGTGCAGTGGTTAGCGGCCGCCTGTTGTGCTCCCTGAAGGCGGCCGCGCCACGACCGTGAATCCTGTCAGGGTTGCAACTCGGGCAAATCGCGAAACAGATCGAGCGCCGAGGGGTTGGCCAGTGCATGGACGTTCTGTACGGGGCGCCCATGCACCACATCGCGCACCGCGAGCTCCGTGATCTTGCCGGATTTGGTTCTCGGGATATCGTCAACCGCGAGCACGATCGCCGGTACGTGACGCGGAGAGGCGCCGTTTCGGATGTCTGTCCTGATGCGTTTGATGAGCGCGTCGTCCAACGTGACGCCTTCAGCAAGTCGCACGAACAGTACGAGGCGGGTGTCGTTGTCCCAGTCCTGCCCGATCACAATGGCCTCGAGGACATCGTCGATGCGCTCGACTTGCTCGTATATTTCAGCGGTTCCGATGCGCACGCCACCTGGGTTGAGTGTCGCGTCCGAGCGGCCATAGAACACCATGCCGCCATTCTCGGTCAGCGTTACGTAGTCGCCGTGGTGCCAGATGTTGTCAAAGCGTTCGAAGTAGGCCTTGCGGTACCGAGCGCGCTCGGGATCGTTCCAGAATCGGGTCGGCATCGAGGGGTGCGCGTTGAGGCACACCAGCTCACCGGGCTCGCCCTCAAGCGGTTGCCCAGCTGGATCGAACACGCGTACATCGAGTCCGAGGGCGCGCTTCTGGCACTCACCGCGGTAGACCGGTCCGATGGGGTTGCCGCTGAGGAAGCACCCGACAATGTCGGTGCCACCGGCAACCGATGACAAACACACGTCAGCTTTCCAGTGCTCATAGACGTAGTCGAATCCGTCCGGGGCGAGCGGGGAGCCTGTTGAGAAGATGGCCCGCAACGCGCTGAAGTCTCTGCCGCTAGCGGGCGAGATCTCGGCTTTACTGCAGGCATCGAGGTACTTGGCAGACGTGCCGAAGTGGGTCACACCCTCGTTTGCTGCAATATCGGCCAAGCGATAGCCATTGGGGAAAAACGGGTTGCCGTCAAACAACACCACACTCGCCCCTGATGCCAATGCACTCACGAGCCAGTTCCACATCATCCAGCCGCAAGTCGTGAAATAGAACAGCTTGTCGCCGGGCTTCAGGTCGCATTGGAGTCGGTGTTCTTTGGCGTGTTGCAGCAAGGTGCCGCCCACGCTGTGCACGATGCATTTGGGTTTGCCGGTTGTGCCCGATGAGAACAGGATGTAGAGCGGGTCGCTGAACCCGACACGCGTGAACGTCAACGGTCCGGCTTCGTAGGTCTCGATGAAGGCGTCGAAAGTGGTTGCGCGGTCTTGTGGAAGTTCCGGTGCCTCTTCGAGCTGAGAAACAACAATCAATTGCGTGACCGAAGGCAATGCCGCTGCGATCTCCAGACCGTTTTCGAGCGTCTCGAAAGTCTTGCCGTTGTAGTGGTAGCCATCGCAGCAGATCAGAAGGGTAGGCTCGATCTGGCCAAAGCGGTCGAGTATTCCACTGACGCCGAAGTCGGGTGAGCAGGAGGACCAGACAGCGCCAAGGCTGGTGGCGGCGAGCATGCAGGCGATGGCTTCAACCGTGTTGGGCAGCACAGCAGCGACGCGGTCTCCTGCTGTCAGTCCCGATGCGCGCATGGCCTGTTGCAAGCGTGACACAGTGTCGGCCAGCTCGGTGCGACTGACTTCGGTGCGCGTGCCGTGCTCGGCCAGGCTGATGATGGCAGGGCCCGGAGCCGAACCGGTTGCAAGCAGGTTCTCGGCGAAGTTCAGTCGGGCACCGGGGAAGAACCGACTGTCCATCAGCTCGTCGCGTACTTGCAATACCGTGTCACCCCGGTCGCCAACGATTTCGCATTGGGTCCAGACCTCCGCCCAGAAGGCCTCCGGGTGGTCTATCGAAAACTGCCAGAGCGTGTCGTAGTCAACCGGATCGTTCAGTCCGACCGATTCGGCGAATCGGGTCAGATTGGTTGTGTCTATACGGTCTTGGCTGGGTCGCCAGAGTTCCTGATTCATCTATCTGTACACGTCTTTGGGTCTGGTGGGTGGGTCTAGTCAAGTGCCGTTCACCGGCTCTCCCTGCGTGGCTGATCAGCCGCGCAGCTCGCGCACGCGAGTGAACACGTCAAGATCACTGGCGTTTTGCATATTCAGTGTCTCGCGCAGTGCTGGTGCATCGGGGCGCAGGAAGGGGTTGGTCGCGAGTTCTTGGGCCAGCGTTGTGGGCAGAGTGGGCTCTTGCTTAGACATGCAGTCTCTCGCAACGGCCATGCGTTGTTGCAAGGCAGCATTGTCGGGCTCCCACTGCAGAGCGTATTCACCGTTCTCGACGGTGTAGTCGTGCCCGACATAAACGGTGGTTTCCGCTGGCAGCGCGCGGATTTTCTGCAGGCTGCCCCACATCTGCGCAGGGGTTCCCTCAAAGAGTTTCCCGCAACCCAGCGAGAACAAGGTGTCGCCAGCGAACAGCACGCCTGCCGTCGGCAGGTAGTACACGATGTGCCCAAGGGTGTGGCCGGGCGTGTCCAACACCGTCACGGCCTCGCCGAACAGCTCTAGAGCGTCCCCTTCCGCGACGGTGCGGTCGAGGCCGATAATCTTGTCTGCCTCGGCGCGTGGGCCGATGACTTCGCAACCATGTCGCTGCTTTAGATCTGCAAGTCCGGCGACGTGATCGTGGTGGTGGTGCGTGATCAGCAGTGTGTTGAGCTGCCAATTGCGGGTGGCCAGTGCCGCTTCGACCGCAGCTGTCTCGGGCGCGTCAACAGCGGCCGTTCGACCACTGTTCGGATCGTGTATCAAAACACCGAAATTGTCGTCACGGGCCTGAAACTGAACGAATTCGAGACTGGACACGGTGAGGTGCTCTGCCGGTTTGGCGGCACAGTTTATCGTGTCTTGTCCGTCAGTGGGATGTTGACAGTCGATTGTTGATCTGCATGATCCAGGGGATAACGCCTGCGTCAGGCGACATCTTCCAAATCCGGGTTTCCGTCGGCTTTCGAGACTCGGTTTCGTCCGCTGGATTTGGCGACATACAACGCGTCGTCGGCACGTTTGATGATCTCGATTATGTTCGGTGAATCCAGTATTTCCTCAGCGACACCGAAGCTCGCGGTCAAAATGCCCTTGTCCGCATACTTGTGCTCGATCTGCAAGGCTTCCACGGCGACGCGCATGTGCTCCGCCGCGATTGCCGCACCGTCAACTCCCACCTCGGGCAGTATGACGAGGAACTCTTCGCCACCGTAGCGGTAGACACTGTCTGCACTGCGCACGGATGACTTCAGCGCTTTGGCGACTTCGACCAGTGCGTTGTCGCCCAGCTGGTGTCCGTAGTTGTCGTTGAATTTCTTGAAGCTGTCGACGTCGACCAGTGCGACCGAGTAGGGGCGGCCGTAGCGGCGAGCGCGTTCGGCGATCTTGACCAGCTCTTCGTCCATACTACGACGATTGCCTATGCCAAGCATGGGATCGATTCGGGTGAGCTCCATCAATCGCTGATTGACTTCGTGCAGCTCGATCGTGCGCTCGGTCACTGCGAGTTCCAGATTGTCTTTCTGGAATTCGAGGTCTTGAGCGTGAGCGCGCAAGAGATCCGATTGTGTTGCGACACCAGCGAGTTTCCCGTCATCGTCCACAATGACCATACGGCGGATGCGTTTCTCGTGTGCGAGCTCGACGGCTTCGTTGCAACTTGCGCCGACATTCAATGTGATCAGCCCGGGTGACATCACGTCGCGCAGGTTTGGCGGCTCACCACCACCCAGTAGCTGCGACGCGAGTCGTGTCATATCCCGTTCAGTCAGAACAGCGATTGGCAGATCGTTTTCGACAACGACAATGCAGGACAAACGTGACGTATGCATTTTTGTCGTTACGTCCAGCAACGGCGTGTCAGGTGCGACCGTTGCGACCGTCGCGGTCATGAAATCCTTGATCGGCAGACTGCTCACGTGGGTCACCGTCTTTGTGTCTTATTAAGTAAGTGCGGTATCGACACACTTTTCGAATGGTTGAATGCACCAGTGCAGTGCAAGTGAGCGGTGGAGGGCTGTCTGGGTGGTAAGCAGGCCGATGTGTCTTTGGTCGGATGTGCTGAACACGGTATCTAGGTGCGCTCGCGTTTTTCCCTGAACATTCGAATTAGTGAATATTTATCAATGGTATAGCGTCGCATTGGTCTGCCGGCAAGACAGCGCGAGTGGTGCATGAAAAATTGAATATCTGTTCAATTTCTTGCGTTTTCTTTCGAAGATGACGGGCCAAAAAAAAGCTGGACAAGGTGTCCAGCTTTTCATCGCAAATGCTCTGTCGTTCAGCGGATGCGCCGCGTGTCGGCGCATCCAGAGAACCCCATCAGCTGTTTGCGCGCCGCTCTTTGGTCTCTGCGATCACGGCCTCAGCCACGTTTGACGGGCATTGGGCGTAGTGTGAGAACTCCATGGAGAACTGGCCACGACCGGAGGTCATGGTGCGCAGGTCGCCGATGTAGCCGAACATCTCGGAAAGCGGTGCCTTGGCTTTGATGCGAACACCAGTCGGACCTGAATCCTGGCCCTCGATCATGCCACGACGTCGGTTCAAGTCACCGATGACATCACCTACGTGGTCATCCGGGGTGAACACGTCAACTTTCATGATCGGCTCGATCAGCTGCGGTGACGCTTTCGGCAACGACTGGCGGTATGCGCCCTTCGCCGCAATCTCGAACGCGATGGCAGAGGAGTCGACAGCGTGGAAAGCACCGTCCACAAGTGTGACCTTGACGT
>CALDHJ010000326.1 GCA_937941555.1 uncultured Granulosicoccaceae bacterium
GGCAAGGGCCACCTCGTCAAGGAGATTGATGCACTCGGTGGCGCCATGGCGCACGCAGCCGATCTCGCTGGCATTCAGTTTCGCACCTTGAACGCGCGCAAGGGCCCGGCCGTGCGCGCTACCCGCGCACAGGCAGACCGCAGCCTCTACCGCAATGCGATCCGCGCAATGGTTGACCGGCAGCCGGACCTCGCGGTGTTCCAAGCGTCGGTCGACGACCTCGAGATCGTCGGCGACCGGGTGACGGGTGTGCGCACACAGAATGGCTTGCGCTTTGAGGCACATCAGGTGGTGCTCACGGCCGGCACTTTCCTCGCGGGGCTGATCCACATTGGCGACGTCAAATCGCGTGGCGGCCGCGCCGGGGATCCCGCGTCGGAGACCCTCGCGGACCGGCTGCGGGCGCTTGATCTCGGTGTCGGACGTCTGAAGACCGGTACGCCCCCACGCATTGATGCGCGCAGCGTCGATTTTTCCGTCATGGCCGAGCAACCCGGTGACGACCCGGCTCCGGTGTTCAGCTACCTCGGCTCCACCGCCGATCACCCACGACAGGTGCCGTGCCACATCACCTACACCAACGCGACCACGCACCAGATCATTGCCGACAACCTCGATCGCTCGGCGATGTACGGCGGCGAGATCGACGGTGTCGGCCCGCGCTATTGCCCGTCCATCGAGGACAAGGTGGTGCGCTTTGCCGACCGCGATCGGCATCAGATTTTCGTTGAACCCGAAGGGCTGACCAGCAGCGAGCTCTACCCCAACGGTTTGTCGACCAGCTTGCCGTTTGATGTGCAGCTGGCCTACATCCGCTCGATTGCCGGCTTTGAGTCAGCGCACATCACGCGTCCCGGCTACGCCATCGAGTACGACTTCTTCGACCCGCGCGGGCTCGGCGCCGACCTGCATGTCAACCGCTTGCAGGGCTTGTATTTTGCCGGTCAGATCAACGGCACCACCGGATACGAGGAAGCAGGGGCACAGGGGCTGCTTGCCGGGCTCAACGCCGCGCGCGCGGCGCGCGACCTCGAACCCTGGTGGCCACGTCGGGATCAGGCTTACCTCGGTGTCATGGTTGACGACCTGATCACCCAGGGCACTCATGAGCCCTATCGCATGTTCACCAGCCGGGCAGAGCACCGCCTGATTCTGCGCGAAGACAACGCCGATCTGCGCCTGACCGAGGCGGGCCATGCGCTCGGGCTGGTGGATGAGGTGCGCTGGCGTCGGTTCAACGAAAAGCGTGATGCGGTCGAGCGCGAGCGCCAACGGCTGCAAGATGTGTGGGTGCGTCCGGGACAACTGGCGGCAGATACGGAAACCGCCTTGCTCGGCGAGTCGCTTGGCAAAGAGCAGCGCTTGGCCGATCTGTTGCGACGCCCGGCCGTCGATTACCCGGCCCTAGCGGCGGCGGGTCTGGGTGCCGAGCCCCCCGTCGACCCGGTGGTGTCGGGGCAAGTGGAGGTGCAGATCAAATACCAGGGCTACATAGAGCGTGCGCAACTCGAAATCGACAAGGCGGCGCGCCACGAGTCGACTGTGTTGCCCGCGGATTTCGACTTCTCTGCCGTTCACGGGTTGTCGGCAGAAGTGCAGCAGAAATTCGTCGATGCTCGGCCTCAAACCGTTGGCCAGGCCGCGCGAATCGCCGGTGTGACACCGGCGGCGATCAGTCTCTTGCTGGTCCACCTCAAGAAGCACCGATCAGCGAGATCGGCTGCGGTACGCGAGGCCGGATGACCCCGGAGAGTCGTCTCGATGCCGGCGCTGACTCGCTCTCACTGTCGTTGAGCGATACCGCGCGGCAGCGGTTGCTGGACTACGTCGCGCTGTTGCTGCGCTGGAACCGGGTGACCAATCTCACGGCGGTGCGCGATCCGGTGGCGATGGTCGAGCGGCACCTGCTCGATTGCCTGGCGGTGTTGCCGTGCGTGGCGGGGCCGCGCGTGCTGGATCTCGGCTCGGGCGGTGGCTTGCCGGGGCTCGTCTTCGCCATCGTTCGGCCTGAATGGGCGCTATGGTTGGTTGACAGCAACGGCAAGAAAACCCGCTTTCTGACCCAGGCTGCGATTGAGCTGGGACTCTCCAATGTCACAGTGGTCAACGCGCGGGCGGAAAGCTGGCAAAATGGACGGGATTTTGACACTGTCGTGTCGCGGGCCTTCACCGAGCTCGGTGGGTTTGCCGCGATGGCCAGGGCGTTTGTGCGCGAGGAAGGGCGTATTGTGGCAATGACCGGAAAGCAGACGGGCCACACCGTGGGCGACAGCGTGTGCGCCTGTGAAGTGACCGCCATCGAGGCGGTCGACGTGCCCTTTGTCGAGGCTGAACGGCACGTTGTCAGCTTGAAACCGATCGAGACCGAGACACCATGACCCGCATTATCGCCATCACCAACCAGAAGGGCGGTGTGGGCAAGACGACCACCTGCGTCAACCTGGCCGCGTCGCTTGCGGCAACCAACCGCCGCGTATTGCTGGTGGATATGGATCCGCAGGGCAATGCGACCACGGGTTGTGGACTGGACAAAGACGATCTCGCGCTGAGCGTGTACCACGTACTGGTTGGCGATTGCAGCGCGCGCGAGGCGATTCTGCCGGTATCAGACTTTCAATTCAGCGTGCTCGGTGCCAACAGTGAGCTGACCGCCGCCGAAATCAAGCTGATGGAG
>CALDHJ010000327.1 GCA_937941555.1 uncultured Granulosicoccaceae bacterium
CTTGGCAACATCCTGTCGGTGCGCAACACGCGCGCGGGTCTACCGGTCATGCGCTCGAACATGGTCGGCATGTTCGCTGGCGCCCTGTGCATGGCTGCCATCGCCACGGCCTCCGGCAAGCCGCTCACGATCGAGCTCACACCAACCTATCTCGGTGCGCTGGCTTACCTTGCGGTATTCGGGTCGGTGTTGGCTTTCGGCTGCTACCTCACGCTCATCCACCGCATCGGCGCCGACAAAGGCGCCTACGCCGGCGTGGCTTTTCCGGTGGTGGCACTGCTGATCAGCACTTGGCTCGAGGGTTATACCTGGACCACCGAAGCACTCTTCGGGGTCGCATTGATTGTCGGTGGCAATGTGCTGGCCCTGAGTCGTCCCAGGCAAGCTCCCTAACGCCATTGAATCGCGTCACCACAACCCGAAAAACGGCACTACCGAAAAGTAGACAATCGCCAAAGTAAAGAGACAGAAGCACACCATGGTGATCGGCTTCTGGCGAAACTGGTCGATGAGTTCCGGCAGGTGGCCGCGCCAATTGGCGTCGCGCTCGGCACGCGCCTTGGCTGCGTGTTCGGCCTGGTAGGTGTCGATCAGGTCGCGCGCACGCAGAAATTCCTTTCGGTCGTTGGCCGTGAGCCAAATCGCCGACAGGCCGATACCCCAGAAGCCTTTGTCGGTCTCGTGCGTGCGCACGTTGTGCGTTTCGAGCAGTGCCCGCACACCGTCGGCCTCTTCTTCCGGCACGTGGTTCAAGCGAAACAACATCATCGCCATCAGTCGGTTTCTCCCGGGCTCTTTGATGGGTGTTTGCGCGCGCGACGCGCTTCGATCACGGCGCGCGCCTGGTCACCGAGGTGGGCTTCGCCGCGCTCGCGTGCAAGCGCGAGCTGGCGTTCGCGCTCGGCAAAGCGCTCCCGATCGGCCCCGGTACGTGTGTTCACGCAATGCGGGCAACTGATGCCCTGCTCGTAGTCATCAGACGCACGATCTGCTTCGCTGAGCGGCATGCGGCAGGCGTTGCACTGCGTGTAGCTGCCGGGCTCGAGCGCGTGGTTAACGGTGACACGCTCGTCGAACACGAAACACTCGCCCTGCCACCGGGTGTCCGCTTCTGGCACTTCTTCGAGGTATTTCAGAATACCACCCTTGAGGTGGTAGACGGATTCGAAGCCTTGCGACTTCAAGTAGGCCGTCGATTTCTCGCAGCGGATGCCGCCGGTGCAGAACATCGCGACTTTCTTGTGTTGAGATGGGTCAAGGTTGGCATTTGCCCAGTCCGGAAAATCTCGGAAATTGCCGGTCTTTGGATTGACCGCACCCTCGAAGCTGCCAACGGCCACTTCGTAGTCGTTGCGGGTGTCGATGAGCGTGACCTCCGGATCGCTGATCAGCGCGTTCCACTGGGCAGGCTCCACGTAGGCACCGGCGTCTGCGAGCGGATCGATGTCCGGCTGCCCCATGGTCACGATCTCTTTTTTGAGTTTGACCTTGGTACGCATGAACGGCTGCCGGTCGCTGAGTGATTCCTTGATGTCTATGCCGGCAAAGCGGGCATCACGTTCGAGGTGATTCAGCAACGCATCGATACCGGCGCGCGGCCCGGCCACTGTGCCGTTGATGCCCTCGCGCGCGAGCAGCAAGGTGCCGCGCAGGCCGTTGCGTTCGAGTGTTTTCAGCAGGGGTTGGCGCAAATCGGCGAAGTCGTCCAGGCGGACGAAACGGTACAGGGCGCAGACAATGACGTCAGCCACGTGGGGATCCTCTTGGTTGGCGCACCGGGCCGCAAGCCCGGAGCCAATCCGGCAGTTTAACGCCCGCACACCACTAGCGATAGCACTGGCGCACCCAGCACGGGGTCTCAGTCGACGCGGTGCACGGTGAGCTGCGGGAACGGAATCGACCAGTCGTTGGCGTTACTCACCGTTACACAGGCCTGCTGTGCAATGCGTTGAAGCTGGTAGTAGCGACGCGCCGCGCTCGACTTCACACCGATGTAGATGAGGAAATCGAGCGACGACGCCCCCGCCGACTGCAGCTCGACCATGACCGAATTCACGTGATCCTGCAGCCCGGCAGACTTGAGTGCCGATTCGACCCCGGCTTTGAGCGCCTGTGGCACCGTATCGAGCGCTTGTGGCTGTAACGCATAGTCGAGACCGAAGGTCTGCGTGACGCCGAAGCTATCGCCCGCACTCAGGTTGCGCGCCCCCCATCCGTAGACCTGCTCGGTGGCGAGATAGCGCACGTCACCCGCCAGCGCCTTGAGCTCGACCTGATCAGTCGTCTGCTGCCCGACTTCAACCAGATCACCGTCGGGTGTCAGCATCACATCACCGCTCTCACAGGGATACCAGGACTCCCCGATGATTTCGGGCCGCGAGACCATGCCAACAAGCTCACCGAGCGGCAGGCGCACCGAACCGTACAGCCGGGGGTTGCGCAGGATGCAGTGCACGTTGAGCGACACGATCTCCCAGGGCAGCCCGCGGTAGACCACTCGCTCGCCCTCGCGCGCACTGCCGAGATTGAGCAATACCCGGGCTTCGGCAAGGTATTGCGGCAGCAGATCACGCAATGCCAGCAAAGCGAAAAAAGAGATCACCGCCGCAAGGGCCAGCAGCAACACATCCCCGCGCACGTAGAACACCACCAGCGCCAGGGCCACCGGCGCGACGAACAGCAGGCTCTGCGCTGCAAAGCCGACCAACCGCCATGCCGGGCGCGCCTTGCGCCGAGTGGGGTCGAAGCGAGTGCCGTTCACCAGGTGCGCGATGCCGCGCAGCAACCACCAGGTCAACAGCATCACCGCCAGCGCCATCACCAGGGTCAGCCCGCGGCCGGTTGCAAAGGACGACAGCGCCTCGCGCAGGGTTTCACCCCAGTGCGCGTTCTCACCCTGCAATCGCGCAAGCCGCACTTGCGCAAGCTCCCGCTCCTGCTTGAGGGTGTCGAGCTGCTCGCGCCACTCGTCTTCGAGGGGATCGAGCAGCGCGAGCACCGACGCGTCCGTGGCGCCGAGCCCCTCGCGCACCCGCGTGAGCTGCGACAAGGCCCCCTCGGCCGCACCGCGTTGCGCCAAAATCGTTTCGATGCGGTTGCGCAGTTCCGTGATGCGGCGGGGTTTCTCGGTCAGGCGCTTGAGGTTGTCGAACATCGGCCGCAGCGTGTCGAGCACATCGCTGCGCCAATCGAACTCAGCGGCCTCATCGGCAAAGGCCGAGAGATCGACCCCGCCCGTCGCCAGCTCTTCGAAGCGCACGCCAGCGCTGTCGAGACGCCGTTCAATGTCATCGAGCGACGCCTCGAGACCCGGCCGTGTGGGTGGCGGCGCCGACTCGATTTCGGCGATCAAGGCGTCGCGCTGTGCCTCGAGACGCGCGATACCCCGAGCTGCCTCCGAGATGGCCTCGCTCAGTGATTCGGGATCATCGGTGGCCCCTGCCGGTGGCAGTAGCAACACAACACAGCACAGCAACAACAGGGGACGCCACAGCATCACGACGGGAATCTCGCACCAGGGTCAAGGGATTATCCGAGTCCGTGACAGAGGTGTCGAGCACCCCATCACTCTGACAATTGCACTAACATGGCGGGCAACGCATGGGAGAACGACATGGCATTCAACGCACTGGTGGTGGAAAAGGACGACGACGGCAACACACGGGCCGCGGTTCAGTCACTCGAAGACAGCCAATTGCCCGAAGGTAACGTCACGATCGACGTCGAATACTCCGGGCTCAACTACAAGGACGGTCTGTGCCTGGGCAAAGGTGGTGGCGGTCTGGTGCGCAACTACCCGCACGTGCCCGGCATCGACTTCGCCGGCACCGTCACCGAGTCTGACGACCCGCGATACACCGAGGGCGACAGTGTCGTTCTGACCGGCTGGCGCGTTGGCGAAGCCCACTGGGGAGGCTACGCACAACGCGCACGGGTCAAGGCCGATTGGCTGGTGCCACTGCCTGAGGGCCTCTCGACACGCGATGCGATGGCCGTTGGCACCGCCGGTATCGCTGCGGTCCTGGCCGTGGACGCGCTCGAGCGCAACGGCATGCGACCCGATGGCCTGCCCGTGCTCGTGACCGGCGCCGCCGGCGGAGTTGGCTCTGTCGCAGTCGCAATGCTCTCAACGCTCGGTTACGAGGTCGCGGCCGTGTCGGGCCGCGCCGATGCCGCAGCTTATCTCGCCAACCTCGGGGCGAGCCGCGTGATCGCGCGTGAAGAGATCAACGAAACCGTCAAGCGCCCGCTCGAGAGCGAGTCCTGGGGCGGCTGCGTCGATGCCGTGGGCGGCGCGATGCTCGCCCGTGTGCTCGGTCAGCTGGCCTACGGCGCGTCGGCCGCCGCCGTCGGACTCGCCGGTGGCGCACAACTGCCCGCAACCGTCATTCCGTTCCTGTTGCGCGGTGTGAACCTGCTGGGTATCGATTCGGTCATGCAACCCTTCGACGCGCGGCAACACGCGTGGCAGCGCGTGGTCGATGACCTGCCGCTCGACAAACTCAACAGCATGGTCGAGATCGCAACCCTCGCCGACCTGCCCGCACTCGGCGAGGATATCCTCAAGGGGGCAGTGCGCGGCCGCGTCGTGGTCGACGTCAACGCGTAGCGCCCAGCGCAATCCGGCCCGGCCTGTTGCCGGGCGGGACACGCGGCAGTGCCACTCTCGGTGACGGTGTCGCCAGACATCCCATACCCGTTCGGTCTACACTCGCGGGACTCGTCACCGAACCGCCGCCATGACCCTGCTTCTGTTCTACTTGGCCATCGCCATTGGCGTGTCATTCCTGTGCTCGATACTCGAGGCCGTGCTGCTCTCGACCACACCGAGCTTCGTTGCAACCCTCAAGGACGAACGCCCTGAAGCCGGCGCCGCCGTGGCCCGGGTGCGCGAACGGCTCGACCAGTCACTGGCCGCCATCCTGATCCTCAACACCTTCGCGCACACCATGGGCGCTTTCGGGGTGGGAACACAGGCAATCCTGGTCTTCGGCGCCAAATGGGAGACCCTGATCGCCGTGCTGCTGACGCTCGCGATCCTGTATTTCTCCGAGATCATCCCGAAAACCCTGGGCGCGCTCTTCTGGCGGTCACTCGCGGTCCCCACGGCCCACACCATTCGCTGGCTGATCAAGATCGTCTACCCGCTGGTGTGGGTGTCGACCTTGTTGACCACCGCGTTCGGCAAGGAATCGAAGCAGACCGTGACACGCGAGGAAATTCTTGCCATGGCCTCGCTTGGCAAGAAAGGCGGTGCGATCGTGCCGAGCGAGAATGAATACCTCGCCAACGCGCTGCAATTGCGCGATATCCCGACCGAACAGGTGCTCACCCCGCGATCCGTCGTGCACATGCTGGAGCAGTCAACCACAGTAAGCGACGCGCTCGACCTCGACAGAACACAACAGTTTGCCCGCATGCCGGTCTACGCCGAGAGCGCGGACAACGTCATCGGCAAGGTACTGCGCAACGATCTCTACATCGCCGATCGCGCCGGACAAGGCGATCAACCGGTTCAGGCCTTTGCCAAGCCGGTGCTACGCGTGTCAGAGCAGTTGCCAGTACAGCAGTTGCTCGACCGTTTGATCAAGCACCGCGAACACTTGTGTCTGGTGGAAGACGAATACGGCCAGACTGCCGGCATCGTGACACTCGAAGATGCGATCGAGACCCTGCTCGGGCGCGAAATCGTCGACGAAAACGATCCGGTGGAAGACATGCAGGATCTGGCGCGCAGCCAATACCGCCAGCGACTGGCCGACCAGAAAGCCAAGCCTGACGCCGACACCTGAGCTCGCGACACCGGTCCACGCCAACAGGTTCGGAACGCCATGATTTGCGGCCCAGGCTCAGTGCACCGAAGGCGAGAAAAACGCCGAGCGGTGTGACACCACCCGGCGTTGCTCAGTCGGGTCAGAAGTGAACCGACTGCGAACCGAGCGGCTTCTGCATCGGGGGGGCAAAGGTCGTGAGATCGATGCCGACGACCGCCTGCTTGTATTCATCGAGCGTGGGGGTGCGCCCGAGAATGGCAGACAACACCACGACCGGCGTCGATGCGAGCAGCGATTCGCCGGTCTTCTCATCCGCGTCTTCGACCACCCGGCCCTTGAACAGGCGGGTTGAGGTCGCCATCACGGTGTCACCGCGGGCCGCCTTCTCCTGGTTGCCCATGCAGAGGTTGCAACCCGGGCGCTCGAGGTAGAGGGTATTTTCGTATTCGGTGCGGGCTGCAATTTTCGGTGCAGCGTCGTCGAATTCGAAGCCTGAGTATTTCTGCAGCACGTCCCAGTCGCCCTCGGCCTTGAGTTCATCGACGATGTTGTAGGTCGGCGCGGCCACGACCAGCGGTGCCTTGAACTCGACCTTGCCCTGGTCGGCTTCGAGATTCTTGAGCATCTGTGCGACGATCTTGATATCGCCCTTGTGCACCATGCAGGAACCGACAAAACCGAGGTCGACTTCCTTTTCTGCGTTGTAGTAGGAAATCGGGCGGATGGTGTCATGGGTATAGCGCTTGGAGATGTCCGAATTGTCGACATCGGGGTCGGCAATCATGGGTTCGTTGATCAGATCCAGGTCAACGACCACCTCGGCGAAGTACTTGGCATTGGCATCGGGAACCAGCGCCGGTTTTTCGCCCGAGCGGATCTGCGCGATGCGCGTGTCGGCGATGTCGATCAGGCCTTGCAGCATCTGCGCGTCGTTGTCCATGCCCTTGTCGATCATGATCTGGATGCGCGCCTTGGCAATCTCGAGCGAGGCGATCAGGGTGTCGTCTTCCGAAATGCAAATGGAGGCCTTGGCCTTCATCTCGGCGGTCCAGTCGGTGAAGGTGAACGCCTGGTCGGCGAGCAGCGTGCCGATGTGCACTTCGATGATTCGGCCCTGGAAGACATTGTCACCAAATTCGTCGAGCATCTGCGCCTGGGTCGCGTGCACGACGTCGCGAAAGTCCATGTGATCGGCCATCTTGCCCTTGAAGGTCACTTTGACCGATTCGGGTATCGGCATGCTGGCTTCACCCGTTGCGAGTGCCAGCGCAACGGTGCCGGAATCGGCACCGAAGGCCACGCCCTTGGACATGCGCGTGTGACTGTCGCCTCCGATTATGATCGACCAGTCGTCGACCGTGATGTCGTTGAGCACCTTGTGAATGACATCCGTCATCGAGTGGTACTCGCCCTTCGGGTCACGCGCGGTGATCAGACCGAATTTGTGCATGAAGGCCATCAGGCGCGGGGTGTTGGCCTGGGCCTTCTTGTCCCAGACCGAGGCGGTGTGACACCCGGACTGATACGCACCGTCCACGGTGGGCGACAACACGGTCGCGGCCATCGCTTCGAGTTCCTGCGATGTCATCAAACCGGTGGTGTCCTGCGACCCGACGATGTTCACCTTGACGCGCGTGTCTGATCCGGCGTGCAGCGGTTTGTCGGAGCTGCGGCCAAGCGCATTGGTGTTGAAGATCTTCTCGACGGCAGTGAGGCCTTGGTTCTCATGGCTCACTTCCTTCGAGGGTGCGAACGCCGACACCAGCGGCACACCGAGCGCCTCACACGCGAAACTCTGCAGCTTCTTGCCAAAGACGATGGCGTAGGAGCCACCGGCTTTCATGAATTCGACTTTCTGCGGTGTGAACGACGACTCCATCCCGACCAGCTCTTCATCGCCACTGGCGTTGTAGAGCTTCTTCGTGCGGGTGTTGATCGTCAACACGGTGCCGGTATCAACCGAGTAGCGCTGTTCGAGGATCGGGTTGCCGTCGTTGTTCAGCATCGGCTTGCCGTTGTCGTCGAGCTTCTTCTCCCAGTTCTGCAGGTCGACACCAATACCACCCGTCACGCCAACGGTGGTCAGGAAGATCGGCGAGATGCCGTTGGTACCTGCAACGACCGGGGCAAAGTTGACGAAGGGAATGTACGGGCTCGCCTGGGTTCCGGTCCAGAGCGCCACGTTGTTCACACCGGACATGCGCGAGGAACCCACGCCCATGGTGCCTTTCTCGGCAACCAGCATGACGCGCTTGTCCGGGTGCTGCAGTTTTAGGGCTTGTATTTCGGCCTGCGCCCGCTCGGAGATCATGCACTTGCCGTGCAGTTCACGGTCGGACCGCGAGTGTGCCTGGTTGCCCGGCGACAGCAGGTCGGTGGAGATATCGCCCTCTGCGGCTACATAGGTGACCACACGGACTTCTTCGTCGATGTCCGGCAGGTTGGTGAAGAATTCGGCCTTGGCATAGCTCTCGAGCAGGTCCTTGGCAATCGGGTTGCCCTGCTCGTAGGCCAGCTTGATCCGATCGGTGTCCGCGTCGTAGAGGAAAACCTGGGTCTTCATCACGGCGGCAGCCTGATCAGCGATGTCCGGGTTGTCACCGAGCGCGAGGTCGAGCAACACCTCCACGGACGGCCCGCCTTTCATGTGCGAGAGCAATTCAAACGCGAACTCGGTGGAAATCTCTTCAACCGATGCCGCTCCGAGGATGATGTCCTTGAGAAATCGCGCTTTCTCACCGGCCGCGCTCGTGGTCCCGGGCAACGTGTTGTAGATGAAGTACTTGAGCGAGTCGGCACGGTGCGCGTGATCGGTGTCCTTGATCTGCGCGATGATCTCCCGGGTCAACCCGGCGTCGTCCACCGGCTTGGGGCTCAAGCCCTGTTCTTTGCGGGCTTCGATTTCATCGAGATAGGCTGCGTATAGGCTCATGGTTCGCTCTTTGTTTCTGTTGAGTGTGCGCACAGTGCCAGCCGTGCCACAGTTGACATGATTGTTCTATTGACCGTTTTCGAATGCACTGGGGACAATCGACTTGAATCGTCGTTGTGTCCGGGCTGCCACGGCGAATCGGACCGGCAGCCGGCGTCGCCGGCTCACGGCGTTACCCGAGAAGATCGGGCGGCGCAGCGATTGCGATAGGCCGGGCGAATGCCCTCGCGATGCAAGTTCAACGCCTGAATCAAACGGTATCAGGCGGTTACACCGCTCTGCAGACGCGGAAACGGCGACGCGCGCCGCGCCATTGCAACCTGCAGAGTGTGTACGTGTTCCCACTGAGGCGATAGCCACCTGTGTCGATTCGACCCACCAACCGAGGCGGGCAGTATGGTGCAGACCCAGTGCATTGATGTGCACGGAGGCGCGTTCTGGCTGCTGTTCAATGCACCGAATCGGGATGGGGCCAGACTGGCTGGTGCGAATTGCCGCATTTGCAACACAGACCCGAGTCGGTCAGCCGCCCAATTATAGCAATCTGATCGTTGTGATGACAGGTGCGACCTGCAAGGTGCGGCTTGCGCAGCGCCGCCTGTCTGGCGGCGCCCCACCCCGTCAGGTGTTTTCCAATACGTGAATCACACGATCGGCCAACCAGTCTTTCACTTTTGCACCGTATGCTGCCATGTGAGGCGATGCTGCATGCGCTTTGAGCGTGTCAGCACTCGACCACTTCTCGATCACCATGAAGGTGTCCTCGCCCAGTGGCGTTGCAAAGGTGCCGAACGCCGTATCAACAACCGGCTGGTATTCGATGCAACCGTCTTCCGCATGTACAGCGGGCATGTTGGCGCGAAAGGCGTCGAGTACATCGTCCCGTTTACCGGGTTTCGTGGTGATGACAGCAATGACGTGAATCATGAAAATCTCCTAGTTGAAGAGCGCCATGACGACAACCAACACCAGGGCAGTTGCCATGGCGTAATTGATCAGACGCTGCGTCTGCGGCGCGAGCGCGAGGCGGTGCAGACTCACACCGGCGTAGAGCCACAACAAGTGAATCGGAATCCAGACGGCGTTCAGCAACACCAGCTTGACGACAACTTCAGCGCCAAACTGCCCGGGCCACAAGGCAAAGCCGCTGAACAATGTCGTGCCAACGACGTAGGCTTTGGGGTTGATGGTCTGCAACAACACGCCGTCGACAAAGCCCGGCTCGCGTGACGCAGCCGAAAACGCGATCTGGCTGCCGGACAACGCGATGCGGGCTGCCATGTACAAGAGATACAAGACGGATGCGGCCAGCAGTACCTGTCGCAGGCCCGGCACTGTGAACACCAACGCGGCGAGCCCACTGGCTACGGCCAACATCACGGCATTGCTGCCAACGCACAGCCCTGTCACGTAACGCACCCCCGGCTGCCAACCGAAACCCGCACCCACACCGGCGGTGGTGAGGACACCGGGGCCGGGTGACACCAACAAGAAGAAGCAGGCAGCCAGAAAGCTCAGCGTCAATGACCAATCCACGGCCCTACTCGACCCGCAGCCACACCTGACTTCGGCAAATCAATCCGCCGAAAACGCAACCCGACACCTTCAGACCATCCTCGACCAGTGCCATTTTCGATTTGTAGGTCTTGTCGTCGTCCGGCGCCCAGATTGAGCCCTTGTGCCAACTGCCGTCGTTGCCGTCGACCGGACGCATGTTCTGGATGATGTATTTTCCGACGGCCTCACTCTCGGCCGACTCGCCATTGCCGTCGATGAGATCGAGGATGACCCCACAGACACGCGCGGCGTTGTCGGCGCAGGCACCAATTTCAACAGTCAGGTAGGCGCCGTCGTCACTTGCCTGAGTCCGCCAGACACCGTCCGCTGACAGATTCGCGTGCGCGCTGCCAACGACAAAAAATCCCATCAACACCGCCCACCGCATACCGACACCCTCACGATCAGTTCAAGCGAACATTTAACCACAGTCAGCTCGGGCCGTGCGTCACTGTGTCGGGGTTGTCAGAGGGCGCGGCGGCGCCGATCAGGCGTGATCGTCTGAGCCGAGCAGCTGCGGTGCGATGCGATAGCCCATGCCCCGCACGGTTTCGATGAAGGGCTTCTTGTCCTTGCCGAGTTTTTTGCGGATGCGCCCGACATAGACATCGACCACATTGGTCAAGGGGTCCGTGTGCAGCCCCCAGATGTTGTTCAGAATCCGCTCGCGCGAAAAGAGCTTGTCCGGGTGTGCGAGCAACAGCTCGAGCAAGGCCAGTTCCCGGGCGGTCAGCTCGACAGAGACACCCGCGACCGTCACGATCTTGGACGAACGGTTCATTGTGACATCGCCCACGACAAGTTCGACCTGTTGTGGAACACCCTCGACAGTGCGGCGGGTGACAGCCGCCATCCGTGCCAGAAGCTCATCGAGGTCGAAGGGTTTGGTCATGTAGTCGTCAGCGCCCATCTTCAGCCCGGACACCACGTCATCAATACTGTCCATCGCCGTGAGCATGATGATCGGCGTCTCGATCTGTCGCAGGCGCAGGTTCTGACACACCTCGAGCCCCGACATGCCGGGCAACATCAGATCGAGCAGGATCAGATCGAAATCTCCCATGCGCCCGAGCGTTAGCGCCTCATGTCCGTCAGCGCACCGTACGCAGGTATGGCCCTCGGCTTTGAGTGCCCTCTGCAGAAAATCAGCTATGCGGTCTTCGTCTTCGACGATCAGCAGCCTCATTGCACCGCCCTGAATTGCGTCGCAAGCGGTAGCCTGACGGTGGCGGTCGTGCCCTGCCCTTCTTGCGCTGTCAGTGAGATGTGGCCGTCGTGCGCATCGATGATCGCCTTGGCAACCGGCAACCCGAGTCCTGCCCCAGACGGCGAGTTGAGCCCGTCATTGCCGCGAAAGAAGCGCGTAAACACCTGCTCCGATTGATCGAAACTCATGCCGATGCCATTGTCGATCACCTTGAGTTCCACGGTCTGGTCGAGACCGGCCACCGTGACATCAATTCGTCCGTTGCGGTGAGAGTATTTGATGGCATTGTCGATCAGAATGGTTACGACCTGCTTGATCCGTCCGGCGTCGAGCTCGGCAACCAGATCGGTGTCACGGTATGACTCTGCGATTTCGATACCACGCTCGGCCGCGAGTGGCCCGATGTCGGCGCACACCTCCTTGACCAGAGGTGACACAGCTACAGCGCGTTTGTGAAGCGGCGCTTTGCCATCCTCCGCCCGCGCCACAAACAACAGATCTTGTACCAGCCTTGCGGTGTGTACCGACTGTTCGCGCACGCGAGTCAGCGCGTCTTCGTACTGTTCAACCGACTTGACACCACCGCGCAGGGCCACATCGGCCTCGCCCTGGATAATGGTGAGCGGCGTGCGCAGCTCGTGGCTGATGTCGGCGAGAAACTGTTTTCGCAATTCGCTGATCGTCGCGAGTTTGCTGTTGCTCTGTTCGAGTTCGTGCGTGCGAAGGCCAATCTGCTGTTCGAGGTGCGCTTGCGACACCCGTTCACGCTCGCGTTGCGTTGCGATCTCGGACGCCATGCCGTTGAGTGCGACCGCGAGCTCTGAGAATTCCGCTTCGTCCACCTTCTGAATCCGATACCCGAAATCCCCTTCCCGATAGGCTCGTACGGCTTGCTCGAACGCGTTGAGCGAGCGCGTCAAGGACCGCCAGGTCGTGGTGATGAGAATCAAACCCACCAGCAGAAACACCACGATGGCGAAAGGGGCGACAGTCGTCAACAGGGCATTCAGCGCGTTGGCCACGCGCTGCGTCTCACGCACTTCCCGCAACTCCTCTTCGAGCGCGGCATCGATGAGACTGTTGAACGCCCCCTCAATCTCCGG
>CALDHJ010000328.1 GCA_937941555.1 uncultured Granulosicoccaceae bacterium
CCCTGCTCGATCAAGTGGCTGTGCCGTGACCGACCGGCCGGGTGTCGATCTCACGCTGGCCGAGTTGATGGCGTTGCGCACGGCGAATCGCCGCGCGGTCAATCGCCCCCAGACAGCGCTGCAGTCCGGTGCGCAAGTGGCGAACAAACCGGTGTCTCGCGGTCTCGATGTCTCGGAGATTCGACGCTACCAGGCCGGCGACGAAGTGCGTGCGATTGATTGGAAGGTCACAGCGCGCCGCGGTGAAACCCATGTCAAGGTCTTCGAGGACGAGCGCGCCAAGTCGGTGTACCTCTTTGTCGATCTTCGTGGGGCGATGCGTTTTGGCACCCGCGTGTGTCTGAAGTCTGTGCTCGCGGCGCGCCTGGCGGCATCCATCGCGTGGGCTGCGAGTTCAGCTGGCGATCGCGTCGGTGCGTGGATTGTCACGGACAGCGGTGTTGAACGCCTACCGGACGGTTCGCACGACCGCGCTGTGCGTCGCCTGTGTCATGCTCTGGTTCGCAACCACGCATTGCCCGTTGGTGAAGAAACCATTGCGCTCGGCGCGGCGGCTGAGGGGGTGTCGCGTGGGGTGCTGGGGAAGGCCGAGTGGCACTTCATCAGCGATTTCAAGGACGTGCCGACTGAATTCACCGTTCTCAGGCGCATCACGGCCGTGTGCTGGCACGTCACCGACCCATTCGACAGCGCGTTGCCCGAGCGCGCCGGCTGGGTGAGCGGGCCGGATGGTGTCCACAGATTGTCGACACGCCCGCGAGATCGCCGTGACTACGCTCTGCGCCACGACGAACGCGTCGGGCGATTGCAACAGGTGTTTCGAGGGCCGAGCCGACGCTATTGCCAGATTTCGACAGCCGATGGCGATGGCACGGCGCTGCAACGGGCGTTGGCTAGCGGAGCGCGTCCGTGAACGCCGCCGCGGATGCACAGGCACTCCTCGACGCGCTCGAGGGCATGCAGATGCCGCCGCCCGTGTCATGGTGGCCGCTGGCCTGGGGATGGTGGGTGCTTGCGCTGGCCCTCGGCCTCGGGCTTTTCGGGTTGGCTCACTGGATGCTCGACCGCCGGCGGCGCCGTCGGTGGCGCGCACTTGTTCATGCGCGCCTGGCTGACATCGAACGCAATGCCGCCACAGCCACGGTTCCCGCAGACCGGGTGATGTCCGATCTGTCGGTGTTGCTGCGACAGATTGCGCTGGTGCAACTGCCGCGAGCCGAGGTCGCACGGTTGCATGGCAAACCCTGGCTCGAGCAGCTCGACCGCCTCAGCGGGACCAACCAGTTCAGTGCCGGGCCAGGCCAATTGTTGGTGGATGCTCCCTACCGCAATGCACCCGTGGCGCAGTCCGATATTGAATCAGTGATAGCGCTGACCCGTCGGCTGCTCAAACGCGTGGGTGATCCCCGCGCGCTGCAACCGTCATCGGCGGCACTCGGCGGGGGGCGAGCATGATCGAGTTTGCTCTGCCGTGGGCTGCGCTGGTGTTCCCGGCTGTCTTGCTGTTGCGCGTGTTGATGCCCTCGGCGGCGGGCAACGTGGTGGCTTTGCGAGTGCCGACACTCGATGATTTTACGGTTACGCGCCGGGCGGGTTCGGCATGGCTGGTGACGCTGTGCTTTCTGCTCGCCTGGGCGGCGCTGGTCGCTGCGCTGTGTCAGCCTCAGCGCATCGGCGGCGCGTTGGCACTGCCGCAAACCGGTCGCGATCTTGTCATGGCAATGGACATTTCCGGCAGCATGGAAGAGCGGGATTTCGTCTGGCAAGGGCAGCGCATGAGTCGCATCGCGGCGGTGCGCGAAGTGGCCAGTGATTTTGCCAAACGACGTGTTGGCGACCGGGTGGGTTTGATCGTGTTTGCCGAGCGTGCGTATGTGCAGGTTCCGCTGACCTTCGATCTTGAAAGTGTGTCGTGGTTTCTGCGGGATTCGGTGGTCGGGCTCGCCGGGCGTTCGACGTCCATCGGGGATGCGATCGGGCTTGCCATAAAACGGCTGAAAAGCCGGCCCGCGGAATCGCGTGTGATCATTTTGTTGACCGACGGCAGCAATACCTCGGGTGAACTTTCAGTTGATGAGGCAATCAGCCTCGCGAACCGCTTCGACGTGCGCATCCACACTATTGGTGTCGGCGGCGTCCAGCGTGCCTTGCTGGGCAGCGTATTGAATTCATCGCCGATCGACGATGAGGCATTGAGGGTCATTTCGGATCAGACCGGCGGACAGTTTTTCAGGGCCACAAACACGGATGATCTCGAAGCGGTGTACCAACGCATCGACCGTCTCGAGCCGTCCAACGCGGATGCGCCCTTGGTGCGGCCGCGCGAACCGCTCTATTACATTCCCCTGGCGCTGAGCCTTGTGTTCCTGACGCTGGGCTTGATGCTCAGGATGTGGCTACGCTGATGGTGGATCTGCATTTCCTGAGAGCGGAATACCTGGTTACGAGCGTATTGGTGGGGTTGTGGGTGTGGGCCTACTGGCGTCGCCAGCGCGGCAACGGTGGCTGGGCAAAACGTGTCGACCCACACTTGTTGTCGACGATGTTGACCGGAACCGGCGGCAGGGTGCGTTGGCCGGGTTTGTCGCTGATGGTGTTGGGAGCCGTTCTGGTGCTCAGTCTGGCGGGACCGAGTTGGGACCGCAGCGAAGTGGCGACGCACCGCGACGGGTTCGCTCGGGTGTTCCTGATCGACATGTCGCGGTCGATGGACGCAGACGATCTCAAGCCGAGCCGCTTGGCGCAGGCCAGATTGAAGTTGCTCGACTTGCTTGCGACATCCGACGAAGGGGCGGTTGCGCTCATCGGTTTTGCCGCCTTTCCCTACACGCTCACGCCCTTGACGGATGATGTCAATACGCTGCGGTTGCTCGTGCCGCTGATCGAGACCAACATGGCGCCCGCGCAGGGCGCGGATATCACGGCCGCGCTGGCGCGTGCCGCGGAATTGCTCGAACAGGCTTTCGTCGCGCGTGGCGAACTCGTGGTGATCAGCGACAGCGAGCCCTCTGACACGGCGATCAATCTGGCAAAACGTCTCGCACGCCGTGGACTGACAACGAGCGTGATGTCGGTTGGGACGGGGGATGCGGTGTCCGTGCCGCACGGGCTCGGGACCTTGCAGTCCCCGTCAGGTGACGTCATCAAATCGCTGCCGGCCCACGCCCGATTGCGCGCGCTCGCGCGGGCGGGGCGGGGTGAATTCGTTGCCTTGAGCAGTGGCGCCGTCAGTATTGACCGATTGTTGAATCACACCGTGAACGCACTGGCAGAGGACAATGAGTCGGGCACGACAACGCTCTGGCGCGATGAC
>CALDHJ010000329.1 GCA_937941555.1 uncultured Granulosicoccaceae bacterium
CAGCGTGGGCGGGGTGCTGATCCTTGCGTTCGGATCAACCCTTATGGGGATGTTCAGCCCCGACCCGGCGGTTGTTGCACTCGGCGTGGGGTACCTCATGGTCGAAGCCTTCGCGCTACCAGCCTATGCCTTCATCCACACCAACGGTGGCGTACTGCAGGGGGTCAAGCGGCCGCAAGCGGTTATGTGGGTGGGCATGGCGCGCTCGCTGATTCTGCCGGCGGTGGCCTTGCCTCTGCTGATTGACTGGGCCGGGTTCGGCCTCACGGCGGTGTGGTGGATGATCCTGGTGTTGGCCTGGCTCAGTGCGGTGGTGTTGCACTGGCATACCGCCCGTGTGTTGCGCGAGCGTTGCAGCGTCGCGTGAAGGCGAACAGGGTGCCGACGTCTGCCGGCACCCCATCGAGGTCTTATTTGAGGGCCAATGCCAAGCCACGATTGAGGTGGGCGGTGGCACCCGCGTCATCGCCGCTCTGCCGCGCCACGTCGGCGAGGCCTTGCTGTGCAACCGGACTGTCCGCGATGGCAGCGGCCTGCTCGAGGTAACTTTTTGCCTTGCCCCAGAGCTCCTGTCGCAAGCAGATCTGGCCAGCGGCTGCCAACAGGCTGGCGTTGTTCTCGTTGGTCTTTAGCAGGGATTCAACCCGGCTGAGCTGCCGGGCGCCGTCTGCGCCGGTGATCTTGCCGTACAGCGAGGCCAGATCGTCGCTCATGTTGCGACCGAGCGCATCGCCGACCACGCGTTCGGCCGTGCCGGTGTCGTTCAGGCTGATCAGACGCTGTGCGTAGGCGCCGATGGCCGTTGCGTTGTCGCGAGTGCTCGCGGGCAGGCTCTTCCAGATCTTGGCGACCAGGTTGTCGTCACAGCTGGAGATGACCGCCACGGCTGTCTCGGCTTCAAGTTCAGTCAATTCGGCGTCTGGCAAGGCCTCGCGCTTGCGCAGCTCTGCGAGTTGATCCACAAGCTGATCGTGGTGTCCGGCGCGGCGCAGTGCGCGCGCGCGCAACGCCTGGACAACAGGGCTGCGGGGATCGTGGCCCTTGAGCTGATCGAGGGTGGCGAGTGCACTCTCGAAGTCATCCGACTCGAGTTGCATGGCCGCCTGCTTGAGGAAGAGCGCATTCTTTGCATTCGGGCTGTCGGTGACCGCCTTCTTGATGTAGGCATCGCGCTGTTCACTGTTGCCCCGGGCGTTGGCTGCCTGGGCGGCAGCAACGTAGTGCAGTGTGGCTTGCGGGCCCGCCGGCACGTCTTTGAGCAGGACGCGTTCAGCGCGGGCGAATCGGCCTTCGGCCAAGTCGATGTTGCCGTCAACCAGTCGGCCCAGTGCGGCGTCGTTCTGTCGGCGGTTCATGATCTGACCAAACCGACGTGGTGCATTGAACAACCACCCGAGCAGTCGAACCAGCAGGTAGAGCGCGATGAAGCCCACCAGTGCCGCGAGTGCGACGTAGGCGAGTGGGCCTTCGTAGGAGTTGCCCATGAATTCGGCGCGAACGCTGCCGGGGTCCTGCTGCAAGAACACCGCTGCCGCGATAACGATGGCGACGATGACCGCCGTGATCAGAATGGCCCTCATGATTGGTCCCCGATTTTTTGATTGGTCTCGACCAGCAGTCGCAGTGAGTTGCCGAGTTGCTCGGCGTGGGGTACCACGCTGAGTTCGGCCAGCAGATCGAGTTGGTTGATAAAGGATTGAGTGTCAGCGTGTTCAACGTCGAACAGGGATTGCACGCGGTTTCGGGCATTGCCCATGTGGGTATCGAAACCGTCCTGATCACGGCGCATGGCAGACAACTGTGCGGCCTGCAGATTGAGCCGAACAAGCTCTGCGTTGGTGCTCTCTTCTTCGGTCGGTGCGAAGATTCCGTCTTGCTGTGAGCCGTACTGTTGGCCGCCGGACGTCTTGATGCTGACGTTCTTCTTCAGGCCGTCGAGCAGGCTCGATGCAAGCTTGCCGAGACCGCTATCGTCCTCGGAAGCCGGTTCGCTGGTCTCGGCGGTTTCGGTCTCACCGGTTTCCTGCGCCACCGCTGGCTCGTCGCTGCCCGGCATGCGCAGGTCGGACGCAGAGCGCGATAGCTCGCGGATGTCGATGATCAACTGCTCGATATCCGGTTGGCTTGCGCTGCGCAGCTCGGTGATCTCGGCGCTGATGGCCCGTTGTACTGGCAGGTACTCCACTTCAGCGAGCACCTTGAGCTGCTCTTTGGCGGCTTTCAGGGCTTCAACGGCTGAATTGGTGTCGCCTGCGAGAACAACCCGGTGTACAGAGGTGCGCAGCAGATACTCGATCTCACTCAGCAACCAGGCGCGCTGGTTGCGGTTGATCTTCATTTGCGTCTCTTGGAGGCTGTCGTTCAGCTCACCGGTGCGCGCTTCCACAAGACCGGTGATTTCGTTGCTGCGCGTTTCGAGCAGAGCGTCCAGTGCGCTGGTGCGGGATTCCATCGCGCTTGCGAGCTCTTCGGAGCGCGACTGCAGTTTTTCGCCGAGCTCGGCGTTGCCGCTGGCAATGCTCGCCAGCAATTCTTCTGATGTTTTCTGCAACGTGTCGCTGTTTGTTTGGACGCTGTTGCGTGTCTCCTCGAGCGCCGAACCCAATTCACCGGCCCGTTCCTCCAGCTCGGCGGTTTTACTGCCAAGGGCGTCCCCAGTGGACTCCAGAGCCGTGGTGCGCTCACCGATGGCATCGAGTTGCGCGGTGAGGGTTTCGCCCAGTGCCTTGAGACTTTCGCCAGTCTCGGTCGACGAGGCGTCGATTCGGGCACCGACATCCTGCTGCAAGCCATTGAGCTGTGTGCTCAGGGTGCTGTGGTTGTACCAGGCACCGCCGATTCCGGCGAGACCCAGTGCAATCGCAACCAGGGTCAGGCCGTTGCCCGAAGAACCGCTTTTTTCGGATTCTGCAGGTGTACTGGATCGTGCAGTGTCTTTCGCGGCGGGCGCTGATGCCGCCGGGGGGGCTGTGTGTTTGCTCTTCATTGTCCCACTGTCTCTAAAGGGCTAATCGGGCCAGTGCCTCGAGTTGTCCATCGTCACCTGCGGGGCAGGCTACCCGTATGCACCCTGAAAATCCGAGATGTTCCGCGTGCTCTTTGCCGCGCGTGCTGTTGACGATCAACGCGGTGCGCAGCAGATGCGGTCGATTGGTTTCGGAGGCTAGTGTAACAAGGTTGGTGAGCGCCTCGTCACTGCCGCACAGGATCACGTCGGCAAGTCCAAGGTCTTTTTGTGAGTGTTCAAATTCTGAATCAGTTGGGGCGCGTCGACGGTAGACGACGTGTTCCACAACGTGGGCTCCGCGCGTGTTCAGCGTGTCTGAAATCAGTCGGCGGCCACCAACGCCGCGGTAGAGCGACACCCGCCTTCCGGCAATGTCTTGCAGAATGGGGTGTCTGAGCAGGTTTTCTGAGTCGAACGGTGCGCCGATGAGCGGTGTCGGGGCGAGTCCAAGTGCCCGCAACGCGTCTTGGGTCGCCGGTCCGATGGCAAGCACTTTGGTGTCTGATGTGTGTCGAGATTGCAGCGGTGCAATGCGGTTTGCGTGCTCGACAGCGTTGCGACTGACAAAGATTGCGATGTCGCAAGCGCGTTCCGTGGGCACCTCGGGTGTGCCGTGATGCCTGGGTTCTATCGGCTCGATGATCAGGCAGGGACACATCAGGGGCCGGTGGCCGCATGCTGTGAGAACGCGCTGCAGATACGCCGCCTGGTGCGTGGGCCGCGTGACGACAACGCAGAGCGGAGTGGGCATCACGCGGGGCCGTGGCGGCCCGGTTGCATGCCAAGCTCGCGCAGCAGCGTGTCGGCACCGTCGGCCAGAAGGGATTCAGCCAACCGCACGCCGAGCGCTTCGGCGTTTTCGGCGGTGTCGTGCCCTGATGCCCGGTAGCATTCGCCGCCGCCGGGCCGGGCAACACTGGCGCGTTGCATCAACTGGCCGTCCTCGAGCGTGGCATAGCTTGCGATCGGCACCTGGCAACCGCCGTCCAACCGCCGGTTCATGGCGCGTTCTGCGGCGATGCAGGTTGCGGTGTGGTGGCAATGCAGCGGCGCGAGCAAGGCTGTCAGTTCGGCGTCGTCGGCGCGGCACTCTATACCGATAGCACCCTGGCCAACCGCGGGCAGGCACGTGTCGGTCGACAGGCGTTCGCGAATACGTTCTGCCATGTCCAGACGATCAAGGCCTGCGCACGCGAGGATTATGGCGTCGTACTCACCCGCGTCGAGCTTTGCCAGGCGGGTGTTGACACTGCCACGTAGCATGCGGACGTCAAGGTCCGGACGCGCCGCACGTACCGCACCTTCTCGTCGCAGGCTGCTGGTGCCAACGATGGCGCCCTCGGGCAGCGTGCCGAGTGAGGCATGTTTACCGCTGACAAAGGCATCGCGGGGGTCTTCGCGCGTCAGGATTGTTGGCAGGTGAAAGCCGTCGGGCAGCACGACCGGCACGTCTTTCATTGAGTGCACAGCAATATCGGCGCGGCCTTCCTGCATGGCCAATTCGAGTTCTTTCACGAACAGGCCCTTGCCGCCGATTTTTGCCAATGGGCTGTCGAGCAACTTGTCACCCTGGGTGATGAAGGTGACGAGCGACACATCCAATCCGGGGTGCGCGTCACGCAGCAGCGTGGCAACTCGCTCGGCCTGCCACAGGGCAAGTGGGCTTTTTCGGGTGGCTATGCGTATCGCGGTCTGGGTCATGGTGGCCTGTCGGGGGTAGCGGGTGCGGGTGGCCCCGGATCGGGACAGTGCTTTGTAGCAAAGTCACCCGTCAAACGCGACGCTTTTCCCGGGCGCGGTGGCCACGGCCACGTCATTCCCGCGGGCCGCGGTGTACACTCAACAGGGATCCATGGAGACAATAATGCGCGTTTTTCTGACCGTGCTGGCGACCCTGTTGGTCGCGGCCTGCGGCAACAAGGGGCCCCTGTACCTGCCTGAAAATCCACCAGAGGTCCTGGCGCCCTCGGCCTTGGATAAGGCGCCTACGGATGAGGCGGATCGCAAGCGCAACGAGGCGTCGTCATGAGCCCCTTCGAACACCGAGAAGGCGTTTTGCACGCCGAGGCCGTGTCCCTCCCGCAGCTGGCCGAGCGCCACGGCACGCCCCTTTATGTGTACTCACGATCCGCTATCGAGCGGGCGTGGCAGGCATACGATGCGGCACTGGCACCTTGGCCTCACCGAATCTGCTATGCCGTCAAGGCGAACAGTAATCTTGCGGTACTTAATCTCCTCGCGCGGCTGGGTTCGGGATTCGACATCGTGTCGGTCGGTGAGCTCGAGCGGGTGATGGCTGCTGGAGGTGATCCGGAGAAAGTGGTGTTTTCGGGGGTCGGCAAGCGTGAGGATGAATTGGCGCGTGCGCTGGAGGTCGGCATCCACAGCTTCAACGTCGAATCGTTCAGCGAAATCGATCGGCTGGCATCGGTGGCCGCCGCACACGGTGCGCGAGCCCAGGTGTCCTTGCGCATCAACCCGGACGTGGACGCCAAGACACACCCGTACATTTCCACTGGTCTGAAGGAAAACAAGTTCGGCATTGGCCACGAGGTGGCGCTGGATGCCTATCGGCAGGCCGCGGGTCACGCTGCGCTTGACGTGATGGGCATCGACTGCCACATCGGCTCGCAGCTGACCGACGTGCAGCCTTTTGTGGATGCCGCAGAACGCCTGCTCGGGCTGGTAGACCAGTTGGCCGACGAGGGCATCACCATCCGCGAGCTCGACCTCGGCGGCGGGCAGGGCGTGGTTTACCGCGACGAACAGCCCCTGGATTTGCAAGCTTGGCAAAGTGCCATAGCGCCCTTGCTCGCTGGCCGAGACTTGTGTCTGGTGGTCGAGCCGGGGCGCGCGATTGTCGCCAACGCAGGCCTGCTCCTGACTCGGGTCCAAACGGCCAAGGAAAATGGCGGTCGGCATTTCGCCGTGGTCGATGCCGCGATGAATGACCTGATACGCCCGGCCCTCTACCAGGCCTGGCAGGACATCGTGCCGGTGGAGCCGCGCAGCGACGAACCCCTTCAGACCTGGGATATCGTCGGGCCTGTCTGCGAATCTGCCGATTTTCTTGGCAAGGAGCGCGAGCTCGCTTTGCGTGAAGGCGACTTGTTGGCGGTGCAGTCTGCGGGTGCCTACTGTGCGGTGATGTCGTCGAATTACAACACCCGGCCCCGGGCTGCCGAAGTGTTGGTAGATGGCGATCGTGACCAGGTCGTGCGTGAACGCGAAACCGTGGCGGCATTGTTCGCGGGTGAATCGGTGTTGGCAGACTGACATGCGACTCGACTTTGCCAAGATGCACGGACTGGGCAACGATTTCATCGTTGTCGATGCCACGCATGAGCGGCTCAAATTGACATCGGATACCATCCGTCGGTTGTCTGATCGCAAGACCGGAATCGGCTTTGATCAGTTGTTGGTGGTCGAGGCGCCAAGTCACGGTGCGGTGGAATTCGATTACCGCATCTACAATGCCGATGGTGGTGAAGTCGAGCAATGTGGCAACGGGGCCCGGTGTTTTGCGGCGTTCGTGCGCCAGCGCGGGCTCACCACCAGTGACCGCATCCCGGTGCACACCAGCGGCGGTGACATTGCATTGATCTGCCGCGAAGACGGCCAGGTGACGGTTGACATGGGAGTGCCGGACTTTGCACCCGACGCGCTGCCGTTTCAGCGTGAGTTGCAAACCGAGCGCTATGCACTAGACATTGACGGTGGTCGTGTGGAATTCGGCGCGGTGTCGGTTGGCAATCCGCACGCCGTATTGGTTGTGCCGGAGGTCGCGTCGGCGCCGGTTGATTCGCTCGGGCCGACCCTCGAGACACACCGCGACTTCCCCAACCGTGTGAACGTGGGTTTCATGCAGATCGTCGACCGAGAGCGCATTCGGTTGCGCGTCTGGGAGCGGGGCGTCGGGGAGACTCGCGCCTGCGGAACCGGCGCGTGTGCCGCCATGGTGGTGGCACGCAGTTGGTCGGCTGTGGAGGACACCGTTGTGGTCGAATTGACCGGCGGTGAATTGTTGTTGACGTGGTCCGGACCCGGCACACCGGTGTGCCTGACCGGCCCTGCAGAATTCGTGTTTGATGGAAGTGTGGCGTTATGAGCGAACTGGATGATCTCAGCACCGTGGACCGTGTCGACGACAATGCGGTGTTGCAGTACCTCAGGACGCAACCGGATTTCTTCAAACGGCACCCCGGTGCCTTCACAGAGTTGAACGTCACTCACGACTCCGGTGCTGCCGTTTCTCTGGTCGAGCGACAAATGCTGTCATTGCGTGAAGGCAACCGGCGCATGCGCGCGCAGGTGGATGACATGATTGCTGCGGCTCATCACAACCAGTCACTGAGCGAGGGTGTACATGTGCTCGCGCGCGCCCTGCTTGCGGCCCGTGGCGTTGATGCATTGGTCGAGGCGGCGCATGGCGCGCTACTGCGCTCGGCGAGTGCCGATCAGGTGGCCATTGTGCTGTTCAGTGAAAGCGACTGTGGCACGGTCGCAGGATCGCCACTGCGTCGGGTGACATCGGGTGACACCGGCTGGCAGGCGTTTTCCAGCATGCTCGATGAACGATTGATCCGCTGCGGTCTTGCAACCGACGCGCAACTGGCCTTTCTCTTTGGCGAGAGTGCGGCTTCGGTTGGCAGCACCGCCATTGCCCCACTCCACGCAGAGCGGAACCTCGGCGTGCTCGCCATGGCCTCGCGTGATGACACCGTGTTCACACGTGACAAAGGGCACCTCTTTCTCGAGCAGGTCGCGGGCTTGATCAGCGCCGGGATCGCCCGCGAGATCGCGTGAACGACGCGACCGGGGCGGATCCACACCCGGCAATCGAGACCTACTTGCAGCATCTCCTGACCGAGCGTCGCTACTCGGGCCACACAGTGTCCAACTACCGCCGCGACTTGCGTGCAGCGGCGTCGCTGCTGGTCGGTGAATGGTCAGCGTTGCAGCGGGCCGATGTGCAGGCAATGGTCGCCAAGTGGCACCGCGGTGGCATGGCGCCACGCAGTCTGGGCCGACGTCTCTCCGCGCTGCGTACATTCTTCGATTTCGGGTTGCGCCGCGGCTGGTTTGCGCATAACCCGGTGAAGGACGTTTCCGCCCCGAAACGGGACAAGCCGCTGCCGCGCGTGTTGGCGGTGGACGAAGCGGTCACTCTGCTCGAAGACCAGCCTGACACACCGATTGCGTGGCGTGATCGGGCGCTCTTCGAGCTCGTGTATTCCTGCGGCCTGCGTTTGTCGGAGGCCGTGGCGCTGAACGTTGACGCTCTGAGCGGTTCGGACACCGTGTTGCGCGTTCGGGGTAAAGGCGGCAAGGAGCGTGATGTGCCAGTCGGGCGCCGGGCACTCGAGGCATTGCGTTCGTGGCTGGCGTGCCGGGAAGCGCTTGCGGATGCAGATGAAGTGGCGTTGTTCGTCTCGACCCGTGGCTCGCGACTGGCAGCACGGTCGATTCAAGCGCGCCTCGCCGCTCGCGCACGCAAGCAGGGATTGTCAGCCCGGGTGCACCCGCACATGCTCCGCCACTCGTTTGCAACGCACCTGCTCGAGTCGAGTGGCGATCTGCGCGCAGTGCAGGAGCTGCTCGGCCACGCCGACATCAGCACGACTCAGATCTATACCCATCTCGACTACCAACGCCTTGCCACCGTATACGACAGCGCGCACCCGCGGGCACGCGCCAAATCTGAGGCTGATACTGACTGAGGTCGGACGGGTTGGTGTCAGCTGTCGGCGCGTTCGAGCGAGAAAACGGCAACCGACGGGGTATTGCGCAGCATTGCCTTCAATCGCCAGTGCGTGCTCGGGGCGGCGTCACTGAGCAACGTGATCGCCTGGCCGGCCTTGAAGCGGCGCGGTGGCAGCACCAGACAGGGCGATGCGGCGCCGTGTGCTGCCGGAATCAACACACATTCGGTGCGCAAGTTGGCGCCGGTGTCGACACGGTAAGTCGCGTGTACGGCGCGCGCCTCGGTACTCAGCAATTGCACACCGCACTGAAATTGCTCGTCTGCGGTGTGGCGCAGCCACTGCACGATGCCGACTCGCCAGATCGATTTCTCGTCACTGTTGGGGCGTTTGACGGCGGCCAGTGCGCCGACATGCAGGGCCATGGGCTCGGCGCTGTTCTTGACCAGGCCGATACCGGAAGGGCTGAGATCGCGTAATTGCCAGTGGTCGGTCTCGGGCTCGATCCGGTGCCGCAGGGTTGCATGTATATCGTTCAGGCCCAGCACCACGCCGACGGCATCACTGCGAAAGGCGCGGGCCTCGCGGCGGTCCTGGCGCCCACGACACAGACGGTAGAGCGGCAAGAGTGCCGGGTCGAAATCACCCGAGGCCCGTTGCGATTCAAGGTCATGGGCGAGTGTGTCCAGCACCAGCCACCGCACGGTTGCGCGTCCGGTGCGCGCGCGAAATGAGGCGGCCTGCGGCGGGGCGTCGTTGGCGAGGTCGAAGGCGAGGGCACGGCTGCGCGTACCGGGGTGCTCGACGCGCAGACTCACGCGGTCGATCCAGCTCGGCAAGCGGCGGTTGAGCCCGATCAGGGCGGTGGTTGGCAAGGCCTGGGCGTCGACGCAGTACGACAACAACAGCATCTTGAAAATCTGCGTCACGGTTCGGGTTTCACCGGTGCGCAGCAGGGTGTCGCCGACGGGGGTGTCGACAAATCCGTGGCGCTCGGCGACGGCGTAGAGGCCGTAGGCGTCCTTGAGCAGTTTTGCGGGTGCGTTGCGGTAGGTTTCGCGCGAGATCAGCAGTTGTTGATGCAAGACATCCATGGCACGCACGCAGGCGTGGGCCCGTGCGGCAGCGGTGAGCTTGGGGTCGGCAAGGTCGTCGCTGAGTGCAATCTTGTAGCCAAAGCCCATCTCGGTAAGCAGTGCGAGCTGGTCCTGCCAGGCGCGTTCCGCGTCGACCGACAGCGGTACGTCCTGCCCCTGCCAACTGCGCCGGAGCAGCTGTTGCGCGTGGTGGTTTTCCGGGCGCATCCACTCGAGCACCTGAATGCGGTTGCCACTCGCACATTGACTGCGATTGGCACGCTGAAGCCCGAGCTTGAAACTGCGCACGCGCAGGCTGGGGGCAAGCTCGCGCAGGTCGCGCAGCCAGCGCATGACCGATTTCTGGTCGCCGTTGAATTCGCTGCTGCGCGTCGTGCGCTGCTCGGGTGTGTACAAGTGCGAAGTGTCGCTCATGGTCTCGATGTCCCAGGCGGCAAACACCGGGTTTGCCAGCCGTATCTGTGGTGCTGTGCTCTTGCAATTGGCAAAGTTCATACCCACCGTATCCCTCAGCGCAGACAACCACTTACCGGTTATCCGCGCAGCATGCGTCAAAATTCAGTCTCTTTCAAAGCCAATTTCGAGGACCGACAGGTGGAACAATTCCGCGGGACCACGGTTGTCGCCGTGCGACGGGGCAATCAGGTGGCGCTCGGCGCCGACGGCCAGGTGACGCTCGGCAATACCGTGATGAAAGGCAACGCGAGCAAAGTGCGTCGCCTCTACAAGGGCAAGGTCATCGCCGGCTTTGCCGGTGGCACCGCTGACGCCTTCACCCTGTTCGAACGTTTCGAGGCCAAACTTGAGGCCCACGGCGGGCAGCTCACCCGGGCGGCAGTGGAGCTCGCGAAAGACTGGCGCACGGACCGCCTGCTGCGCCGGCTCGAGGCGCTGCTCGCGGTTGCTGACCACACGGCCTCACTCGTGATCTCGGGCAACGGCGATGTGATCGAGCC
>CALDHJ010000330.1 GCA_937941555.1 uncultured Granulosicoccaceae bacterium
GGCCACGCGGGTGCAACAGGCACGCACGTCGCTCAGGTGGTGGCTGCTGATGATGACCGCCGTGTCGCTGGCGATGCCGCGTATGGTCTGGGCGAATTTCTGTTGCTGATCGATGTCGAGCCCGTTGGTGGGTTCGTCCAGCAACAAGAGCGCGGGTTGGTGCAGCATCGCTTGCGCCAATCCCACACGCTGTCGGTAACCTTGAGACAAGTGCCCGATGCGTTTTCGCGAGACGTTCTCGAGGCTGCAGTGTTCGGTGACTCGTGCAGCGGCGTGTGTCCGCGCCTGGCCTCGCAGTCCGTGGAGATCAGCGATGGCCTGCAGGTGTCTGTCGACCCGGAATTCGTTGAAGAGTGCAGGCGGATCGGGCAGGTAGCCGATGTGTCGGCGAGCTTGCACGGGGTTGGCGATGAGATCGCAGCCTGCCACCTCCACGGCCCCGGAGGTGGGCGCCAGGTGGCCGGCCAGACACGCGAGTGTGGTGGACTTGCCAGCGCCGTTCAATCCGATCAGACCGAGCACATCACCCGTCGCCAGCGACAGGCTGGTGTCGTGCAAAATGGTGTCGCGGCCACGCAGAAATGTCAGATTTCTGGCAACGAGCGTGCTGTCAGTCTGGCGTATTGGCATGTTGGCGCTCCCGGCGTCCCGTTCAGGCGTGCAAATTGACGCGCGTGGCGGCAATTTTCGGCTCCCCTGTTGCCGATACTGCAAAGAGTTGGCCATCCGCCCACCGTGCAAATCCTTTCAGAACATCCACACTCCTGTTTTGGACCGTTCGGGCGTGTGCGCTCGGGTGAGCAAACAACAACTCCGCCGAGTCGGCGGAACAAGCGAGAGACACACATCTATGTGGCAGGGAGTGTTGGCGGGGACGTGGTGGCAAATGGTCGGGTTGACGCTTCTCATTGCCCACGTGACCTTGTTGGCGGTGACGGTTTATCTGCACCGCGCCATGGCCCACCGTGCGGTGGAGCTCCACCCTGTGCTCTCGCACTTCTTTCGCTTCGTGCTCTGGATGTGCACCGGCATGCGCACCGTGGAATGGGTCGCGGTTCACCGCAAACACCACGCTCGCTGCGAGACGGAAGAGGACCCGCACAGCCCGATGGTGTACGGCCTGAAGGAAGTGTTCTTTCGCGGTGCGGAGCTCTACGCGCACGAAGCCGGCAAGGCCGAGACGATTGCAAAATTCGGCCAGGGTTGCCCGGATGACTGGATCGAGCGCCACGTCTACACCCCGCACCTGTCGCTCGGCATTGTGCTGGTGCTGCTGATCAACCTCGCTTTGTTCGGCTTGCTCGGGTTCAGCACCTGGGCGGTGCAGATGCTGTGTATTCCGTTGCTCGCAGCCGGCGTCATCAACGGCGTGGGCCATCACACGGGATACCGGAACTACGAATCAGAAGACACCTCGACCAACGTGCTGCCCTGGGGCATTGCAATCGTCGGGGAAGAACTTCACAACAACCATCACGCCTACCCCTCCTCGGCGAAGTTCTCCATCCGCCGTTGGGAGTTCGACATGGGTTGGCTCTACATTCGTCTCTTCGGTCTGCTCGGATTGGCCCGGGTCAAGCGTGTGGCGCCGGAACCGGTCTACGACACCGACAAGACCGCCATCGATCTCGACACCGTCAAAGCAATCATCGCGAGCAAGCTGCACGTCATGGAGCACTACGCGGCGCGCGTGATCAAACCGGTGCACAAGGCGGCTGTCAGCGATGCAACGGCCAGCCACCGGACGGACATCAAACAGGCGCGTGCGTCGCTGATCGATGTGGAGCGGTTCATGGACGACGCGACGCGGCAGCGGCTCCAGCGCGTGCTCGCCGAATCCGAGCCGTTGCGCACCGTCTACGAGGCGCGTGTCCGTTTCGGTGAGATCTGGCAGATTGCCAGTGCCAGCAACGATCGGCTCGTGCAGGCCTTGCAGGAATGGTGTCGCGAGGCCGAGGCGAGCGGCATCGAGGCCTTGCAGGAATTCGCGGTCGGTCTGCGCGGTTACTCCCTCAAGCCGCACACGCGCCTGGCGGCAGGGCGTTAGCGTCCGTCAATGCCCGGATATTGCTGTCGATTCCGGGTCACAGCCATGCGGTCTTTCGGGGTTGTAATATCTTTGTAATCTCTTGTTCAAGGCCGTCAGCCCCACGCCCAGCTTGACCAATCCACCCTGAGACGGCCATTTTGGCCACTTTTCAATCGTTTGCCGACGAGTGCCGAGAAATCGGCGCAGCACGCTGATGGGCTTTATTAAGAAAAGTTCACCTAATGCCAAGGGTGCACCTCTTAAGCTTGCCTCGCTGTTATCAATTTTCGGAGTTAAACGAATGAACAAGTACATTGCCGAGTTTGTCGGTACATTCTGGTTGGTGCTGGGCGGCTGCGGTAGCGCCGTACTTGCTGCGGCTTTTCCTGAAGTCGGAATCGGTCTGCTGGGGGTCTCACTTGCATTTGGTCTGACCGTGCTGACCATGGCCTACGCCATTGGCCACATCTCAGGTTGTCATCTGAACCCGGCCGTGTCGGTCGGCCTGATGGTCGGCGGCCGTTTCCCGGCCAGCCAGCTCGTGCCTTACATCGCAGCCCAGGTTGCGGGCGGTATCGCTGGCGCAGCCGTGCTATTCATGATCGCAAGTGGTGTCGACGGTTTTGCCGCGGGTGGATTCGCCTCCAACGGTTTCGGTGAGCATTCGCCGGGTGGCTACAGCATGATGGCTGTACTCGTGTGTGAGGTGGTCATGACTGCGATGTTCCTGTTCATCATCATGGGCGCGACTGACGGCCGTGCACCGGCTGGCTTTGCGCCCATCGCGATCGGCTTGGGCCTGACCCTGATCCACCTGATCAGCATCCCGGTCTCCAACACCTCCGTGAATCCGGCGCGTTCGACTGGCGTGGCGCTGTTTGCCGACGGTTGGGCGCTGTCGCAGCTCTGGCTGTTCTGGGTGGCACCCATCGTTGGCGCGGCGATCGGTGCGATCGTCTACCGCAGTGTGGTCTCGGGTGACGAGACTGCGGCGGAGTAAGACTGAATGATGGCATTGCGCCGTGCCACGTGGCATTGGCGCAGTGCCGGATCTTCAGACAGAAAGAAGGGCAGCGTCACGCTGCCCTTTTTCGTTGTGCGAGTCTGATGCTGAATCAGAGGTCGCTGACCAGGCTGAAGCCTGCAACGCTGTCGGTCTTCTCTCCCAGCGCACCGACGATGTCGCTGTTGTTGCGCACGAGGTAGCTCAGCTTGAGCGCGACGCGATCAGAGAGCTTGTATGCGATGCCGACTCCGATATCGGTTGCCGTGTTGTCGCTGCCGATGTCAGCACGGAGATCCGCGTTGACAGTCGTCTGGTCGCTGATGCGATTGAGGTAGTTGGCAGCCACGTAGGTGATCGCTTCGTCGGTGTCTTCTGCGGCCGAGACGAACTCGGTCTGCTTGCCACCCACACCCAACTCGGCCGAGAAACTGCCGGTGTCCGTTGCCCAGAACTGGTGACCCACACCGACAACCTGCGTCGTGCGGCTGTCGATGTCAGCGGGCTTGTCCTGGTTCCAGTCCAGCACACCGAACAAGTAGGTGTTTTCGCGCCAGAAGTATTTCGGCTGGTAGCCCACTGCGAGACGGTCTGATGTGGGCTGTGACTCGAAGGTACGGGTGCCGTCGGCGTTCTCAGTGATCAGAGTGGCTTCACCTTTGAGAATGTCGCCGAAGATCGTGTGTTGCCACTTGTCGACCGTTGAACTCAACCGCAACGCGCCGGAAATACTTTCGGCTTCAGAGTTGCCGCCAGCGAGGCTGGCGCCGAGTGACGCGGTACCGCTCCAGTCTGCGTGTGCAACACCGTAGGTGAGTGTCAGGGCGGCGGTAATCAGGGCTTTTTTCATTGCTTGCATGCTCTGCTTTTGAAGGAATCAGGGCTGGCAAGACTAGGTCGTTTGAATCACGCCGTGAACGCGTTTTCAGGTTTGTCACGCGCTATCTGTCCGGGTTGAAATCCACCTTGGACGAACTGGCAGTGTTGTGTCATCAGCGTGCACAAAAAAACCGGCCGAAGCCGGTTTTTTCGAGAAACGCAAAATGGCGTTACTTGATTTTGCCTTCCTTGTACATGACGTGCTTGCGCACGACGGGATCAAACTTTTTGATCTCCATCTTTTCGGTCATGGTCCGCTTGTTCTTGGTCGTGGTGTAAAAGTGACCAGTACCGGCGGAAGAGTTCAGGCGAATTTTGTCACGCATGGCGCTATCCTCAGGTTCAGACGCGCTCGCCCCGAGTTCGCATTTCGGCGAGCACGGAGTCGATGCCTTTCTTGTCGATGATGCGCATGCCTTTCGAGCTCACGCGCAGGCTGACCCAGCGGTTTTCGCTCTCGACGAAAAACCGGTGGGTGTGCAGATTG
>CALDHJ010000331.1 GCA_937941555.1 uncultured Granulosicoccaceae bacterium
ACGCACTCACACCTGCACAGCGGTGGCGTGTACTCGCGTTGGTGTTGGCGCTGTGCCCGGCACGGCATCGGGTGATCACTGTCGAGTCAGGCTTGCAAGCCCAGATTGTTGCCGCGCGGCAGGCGTGCCGGGCGCTGGTCGGGCAACCCGGATTTGATCAACTTGAGCCACTGGACGATTTGTCATGTTCACACGGGCTCACGGTGTTCCAGAATGCGGTATTCGGCGTGCTGGTGGGTCAGGATCGACGCGCTCACCAATCCATTCGGGATATCACACTCGACGTCTTGCGCACCGCAGGACTCGAGCACGATACGATTGACCTCGCATTGCAAACCGAACCCGGTCCGGGTGGCAGGGCGTTGCGCCCGGCACTTCGACAACGGCTGGTGTTGGCGCGCGCGGTCATGAAGGAACCACGTATTCTGGTGGTTAACCGGGCGCTGGATGCGCTCGATGCAGTAGCGGAGGCGAGAGTGATCAAGGATGTGTGTCATAGCCTCGGGACATCAGCCGTACTCTGGTGCCCGGTACACGCCGACAACCTGGCGTTGTTCTCATCACAACTGCAACTCAGTGCAGACGGCGACCATCGGATCACGCCGCCGACAGATGCCACCACGCAGGGAGACAACCGATGAGCCTCGATGACGAAGTTGCCCTGTTGCGCAGCGCGCCGCTGTTCGCCGAAGTGGCGCACGCACAGCTCAAGCTGCTCGCCTTCGCCAGTGAGCCGCAGGGCTTCGGGGCCGGCACGACACTCTGCGAAGCCGGCCAGCCGGGCAACGAATGCTGGCTGTTGCTCGACGGCGAAGTGGAAGTGGAGATTCCCGATCGTGATGGCGTGCGCAGCCTTGGCACGCGCGGCCGTGGAACTGTCATCGGCGAGACAGCTGTCCTGTGCCAATTGCCGCGAACCGCCACAGTGCGAGCGACTGTGGATACCCAGACGCTGTGTATTCGAGGTGAAACCTTCACCGAGCTGCTCAGAGGGTCTCCTGAGATGTGCCTCAAGGTGATCGAACAGCTCGGCCAATATATCTATCGCCAGTCGATGCAAGCAGAGCCCAAAGCGTCCTGAACCAGCCGCAGTCTGTTATAGACGCCGCGGGCGCACAGCAGAGCTATTTGCGGCCCCGAGAGCGATCTGTTCGCGTGTGTCAGATGCCGTCCGGCGTAGCTCACCGCAGCGATGCTGCTAAGCTCTGGACCACCTGAACCCGAGAGCGACACCGTGGCGCAACACCCACCCAAGCGGGCCATCTGGGCCTGGGGCCTCTACGACTGGGCGAATTCCGCGTTTTCAACCACGGTCATGGCCGGCTTCTTTCCGGTGTTCTTCAAGCAGTACTGGAGCGGGGATGTCGCCGCCACCGAGAGCACCTTCTATCTCGGGCTTGGCAATTCGCTTGCGAGTCTGCTGGTGGCGATACTCGCGCCGATTCTCGGCGCTCTTGCAGACCGCGGCAGCCTGCGCAAGCGCATGCTGTTTTCCTTTGCAAGTCTGGGGGCGTTTGCCACCGCTGCGCTGTTTCTGGTCGGCCAGGGCCAATGGGTCGCAGCAGTCTGTCTCTATGTGCTCGGCGCGCTGTGTTTTGCCGGCGCCAACGTGTTCTACGACGCGCTGCTGGTTGTGGTGTCGTCCGAGCGCGATCGCCACCGGGTCTCGGCGCTCGGCTACGCATTGGGCTATCTCGGCGGGGGCCTGCTGTTTGCCGTCAACGTCGCCATGACCCTCAAGCCCGAATGGTTCGGGCTCGCTGATGCGGCTGAGGGCGTTCGCTGGTCGTTTCTGAGTGTTGCTGTCTGGTGGATGCTGTTTACCATTCCGATCATGCTGTTCGTCGAGGAACCGGCCGCCACATCATCCGGCAAAGTCCGCCTTGGTGACGCCTTCTCAGCACTCGCGCAGACGGCGCGAGAAGTCCGTCACTACCCACAGGTCTGGCTGTTTCTGGTTGCCTTCTGGTTTTACATCGATGGCGTGCACACCGCTATCGCCATGGCCGCAGACTACGGTCTCTCGATCGGCTTGCCGCAAGAGACCCTCATTACCGCGTTGTTGCTGGTGCAGTTCATCGGCTTTCCGGCGGCCTTGGTCTGGGGCCGGGTGGCGGACAAGATCGGGCCACTTCGCAGTATACACATCACCATCTGGATCTACATGGCCGTCACCGTGGCGGCGGTGATGATGGATTCTTCGCTCGAGTTCTACCTGATCGCAGCGGTTGTCGGGCTTGTGCAGGGCGGTGTGCAATCGGTGAGTCGCTCGGTGTTCAGCCAGTTGATTCCGGCTGATAAAGCGGCGGAATTTTTCGGCTTCTACAACATGACCGGCAAGGCTGCGGCCGTGTTGGGTCCGTTCATGGTGGGCGCAACCGCGGCGCTGACCGGCAATTCCCGATTGGGTCTGTTGAGTATCCTGATCCTCTTCATCATCGGCATGCTGGTGTTGACCCGCGTGCGCATGCCGACAACGGCAGACTGAGCATCAGCGTCACGCTGGTGCGCGGTGTTTGGCAGGACAGAATCCGATCGAGCTCGCGCTGTCGTCGCGCGATTTCCGACGTACCACGAAACGGTATTCAGGACCAGAGGTTGCGCGCTTGCAGCACGCTCTTCAGCAGCGCCGGGTAGTCGGTCATGAGGCCGTCGACACCGAGGTCGATCAGCCTCTCCATCTCGGCCTGGGTGTTGACCGTCCAGACATGGGTTTCGCGGTTATCGCGGTGTTGGCCCGTCACGAACGCCTTGTCGACGATGCGAATTCCCCACTGCGAGACCGGCACCTGGGCACAGTGGGCGTCGATGCGGGGTGTGGGCAGACCAAGGCTGCTTAACCGGGCCCAGGTGGTCTCGAGCGGGCCCATCGAGGTGCAGCTGCCGGGGAGCGTGGCGCGCACTTGCGTTATTCGGCGGCCGGAGAAAGAGCCGATACACACCCGGTCAATTGAACCCGTTGCGCGGATCAGATCAACCAGTGGCGCAACGGCTGCATCGGATTTCGGCTCGATGTTGAAATGGGTATCCGGAAAGGCTTCAAACAGGGACGCCATGGTTGGAATGGCATGCTGGCCACCGACCCGTGCGCGGTTGATGGCGCCGGCGTCGAGCTCCCCGATCAGCCCGCGTGCGTCAGTGACCCGGTCGAGACGATCGTCGTGAAACGCGTACAGCGTCCCGTCCGCGCTCAGGTGCACGTCGGTTTCCAGGTAGCGAAAGCCGAGCTCGACCGCGCTCTCGAAGGCCCGGTGTGTGTTTTCCGGCGCGGCGTCGTGGTCGCCGCGGTGCGCAAACGCACGAAAACCTGCCGGTTCGAGGTAGGGGTGCACCGATGGATTCCTCAGGCAAAACCGTGACTGGCACACCATAGTCTCAGGGTATCGACTCGGCAATCTTTTGCCGCAACGGTCAATATCGGCCCGCCGTTGCCGATAACACGGGAAACCCGAGGTGCTCACTCATGCAAAAACAACTTACTCTGGCGGCCGTTTTGGTTTCAGGCCTCGTTCTTGGTGGCGTCGCGAACGCCGGCATCATTCAATTGGCAGACGGTTCGTTGCGTGCTCAGAAGGTGGAAGGTGCACCGAAAGCCGGCCGCTCTAAGGCCGATGTGCTGAAATTGCTCGGTGAGCCCGAACAGCGTGTGGGCGAAGTCGGCGACCCGCCCATCTCGAGCTGGCGCTACGGCACCTTTCAGGTCTATTTCGAACACAACCTGGTGCTCCACACCGTCGGTCTCTGAGCCGACTACGCCGCCACGTGCGCTGGTAGGGGCACGCTTGGCGGTGTGAGGTCATGCATCAGCGACACTGCATGACTCGGATCGTTGAGGGCATAAAAGTGGATGCCCTCCACACCTTCTGAGATCAGCGTCTCAGCGAGGTCGCGGGCGAAGTCCAGCCCGATCAAGCGCTGCACCGCCAGATTGCCCTCTGTGCCCTCGAACGCCCGGTGGTAGTCCGCCGACAGGCTCGCGCCGCACGACGACGCCATCGGCGCCACGCGTTCGAATCGCGTGATCGGCAACACCCCGCAATGCAACGGTACCCGAACTCCCTCCCGCGCTGCGCGATCGCGAAAGCGCAGGAACGGCTCTGCCGAAAAGACCATCTGTGAGATCGCACGCGTCGCGCCGGCGTCGCACTTGGCTTTCAACGCCATCAGATCGCTGTGCGCAGATTCGGCCAACGGGTGAACCTCTGGATAGCAGGCGACAGCGACATCAAAATCTGCAACGGTGTGTGCCTGCTCGATGGCGTGAACCACCGCGTTTCCGGTCAGAGCGTGCGCCTCACCGTCACCCCGCAAGATCACCAGACGTCGCAAGCCCGCGGTGTGGGCCGAGCGAACGGCATCGATCCACGCGTCTCCGGGAAAGGCGGACAGGGTCAAGTGCGCGGACACGGGCAGGGGGGTTTGGTGCGATACCGCTGTTGCCGTTTCGAGCGCTGAATCGGGCGTGGAGGCGAATGCCCCACAGGTGATGGACACGAAGGCCGGGTTCACACTCTCCAGTTGGCCAACGCAGCGCCAGAACCGGTTACGGGCGCGATCGCTTCGGGGCGGAAACAATTCGGCAGACAGGATGGGGGTCTGTGGCATGGCCGGGCTCGTCTGATCAGGGGCTGTAGAGTCTTGCGTCGAATTGGGATAGAATCAATTTCAAATATTTTTCAAAATGCGTGAAATCATCTCAATTGAATATTCAGCGCAAGCACCTCGAACTGGTCTCGGCCGTAGACCGCTCAGAGACCCTGGCCGATGTCGCGGCAGTGCTACACCTGACACCGTCTGCGCTCTCTCATCAGCTGCGCGAGCTTGAAGACCGAGTTGGTGCGGAGGTCGTACGCCGCAAAGTCAAGCCGGTTGGCCTGACGGCGGTTGGGCAGCGCATGCTGGATACCGCCACTGACGTCCTGCCGCGCATCGAGGTGCTCGAGGACGCGTTGGCCCGCATCAGCGTCGGCGAAACTGGTCGTCTGCACCTCGCGATCGAGTGCCACAGCTGTTATCTCTGGCTGATGCCGACCTTTGAGTCCTACCGGGAAGCCTGGCCGGACGTCGAGTTGGACATCCTCAATGGCCTGAGTTTCGAAGGTTTGTCAGCCCTTGTATCAGGTGACCTCGATCTGGTCATCACCGCCGACCCCGAACCCCTCGCGGGGGTTACCTACCTGCCGCTTTTCGAGTACGAGTCAGTGCTCGCCATGCACCCGGAGCACCCGCTCGCCGCGCGGGAGACCCTGACGCCGACTGACCTCGCCGATCAAACCGTTATCACCTACCCGGTTGCGCGCCGAAAGCTCGATCTGTTTCGCCTGTTCCTCGACCCGGCCGGTATCGAACCACACCGTGTTCGCACCAGTGAGCTTACTGTCATGATGGTCGCGCTGGTTGCTTCCGGGCGCGGTGTGACACCGTTGCCGAACTGGGCTGCGGACGAGTACACCGCAAAGGGCACTGTAGTAACCCGTCGGCTGGGTGACGGGGTGTTCAATACCCTGTACGCGGCGGTGCGTGACAGCGCGCTCGAACAGCCGTATATGAGCGACTTCCTGCTCATGGCGAAGGACACACCCTTTTCAACTCTGAAGGGCATCGCGCGTCCGGTTGGGACGGTGGGGGTGCCGTCGTGACGGGTGCGCAGTTCCATATCCTGTTGCACCTGCTGGTGCCGTTGGCAGTAGCGCTGGTGGCCGCTCCGCGGGTTGGTCGATCGGTCGGCTACCTGCTGGCCGTGATGCTCGCGACCATGCTGGTCGATCTCGATCACTTGCTCGCCACCCCCATCTACGATCCGCTGCGCTGCAGCATCGGTTTTCACCCGCTGCACAGCCTGCCGGCAATCGGTCTCTATGTCGGCCTGGCGTGCCTGGCGCGCACGCGGTGGGTCGGAGTGGGGTTGCTGATCCACATGGCGTTGGACGCGATCGACTGCGTTGTCTGACCGCACTCATCGGCCAGACGACCGAAACTGCCGGTTTTGCAATGTTGAGATTGTTCCGAAGGCGACGCCATTCGGCACTATGTTGCCGCCCAGGTCCCCCATCGGCGTCGCTGTAGTTGGTATCATAGGGCTCAGTGGTGGTCGCTCCGGGCAGTCCCCAGGCGGTCATTTCACCAGCAAAGCAACAGAGAGTTGCTCGCCCTGACAGCCGTCGGCGCATTCGACGGTAGCTGTGGC
>CALDHJ010000332.1 GCA_937941555.1 uncultured Granulosicoccaceae bacterium
GCCGATCGCGCGATCGTGACGCCGCGAAGGTTGACCCACGCGAGCGCCAGAATGCTCAGCGACAACACCAATACGCCGAGCCACTGACGCACCGAGTAGACCTCGGCAAAGAGCACCCCGGCCACCAACACCGTGACCAGCGGCCCGGTACCGCGCACAACGGGGTACACCACGGTAAAGGCACCGAGTTCGTAGGCCCGAGCCTGCAGCAGTTTGTAGACGCTGTGCACCACAAAGATACCAACGAGCACAGGCCAGAGAGCCGGCTCCGGCCACGGCAGCACGAAGAGCGCGAACGGCAACGCGAGGCCGAGGTAACAGATATCCACCGCACCGCGCATGGTCACGGGATCGTAGCGGCCTTTCTGCAACGCGCCGAGTGTCGCATGAAAGAGTGCCGCCAGCAGTGCAAGCGCAATGGCGATGTGGCGACCGGTGTCGGTGCCTTCGACCGACAGGACCCACTCCGTCACCGCGGCAGGCCGATCATTCAGATGATTTCGTCGTCATCATCGAACATCGGGTCCTGTTGCAGCGCAGCGTCGTAGGCTTCGATGCGTTCGCCTGCGACGTCGGGCCGTCGGACTGACGCAATGTGAAACAGCGCGTCGCCCTGGTGCACGAGCGGCAGCTGGGTCCGCCCTATAACAAGCCCGGCACTTGGCGCGACAATGTCGAGATCGGTCGCCCCGAACGGGTCAGACACGACTCCGAGCAGCTCGCCACTCTCGACCGTGTCACCGCACCCCTTGAAGCCGCGAAACAGACCGCCGTGGTCGGCACGGACCCACTGGCTGCCACTACCCTCGAGGGGTTCGACCCGCACAGTGCGCCGGCTGCGCGCCGGCAACATCTCGAGCGAGCGCATCACCCGCAATATTCCGCGCAAGCCGACGCGCACCGATGGCTCGTCAAAGCGCAACGCCTCACCCGCCTCATACAACAAGGTATCCACGCCGATCTCGGCCGCCGCTTCACGCAGCGAGCCCTCGAGCACGCGCGAGGCCATGAACACCGGAGCGCCGAAGGCGACGGCGAGATCACGCACCTTGCGCTGATTCGGGTTGATGCGGATCTGCGGCAGATTGGTGCGGTGCACGGCGGCGGAATGCAGGTCGATCGCGAGATCGGCGCGCGCGACCACCTGGCTGAGAAAGGTGTTCGCAAGGCGAGACGCGAGCGAGCCGTTCTCATTGCCCGGAAAGCAGCGGTTCAGATCGCGCCGGTCCGGCAGGTAGCGCGAGCGCCCGAGAAAGCCGAAGGCGTTGACGATCGGCACCGCCATCAGGGTGCCGCGCAGTTGGCCCAGCGCCGCCTGCCCGAGCAAGCGTCGGATGATCTCCACGCCAACAATTTCATCGCCGTGAATGGCGGCGCACACCAACACTGTCGGCCCCGCCCGGCGACCGTGCACGATGTGCACCGGCAACCGCACCGGGGTGTGGTCTGTCAGGGTGCCAATGGGCAAATCCACGGACCGGCGCGTGCCGGCTTCAACCACTTCCCCACCGAAGTGGAAGGCCACTCGAGACACGTTTCAGCCCTTGTTGCTGGTCTTGGATTTGCCGGGAAGCGCGTTCTTCTCGATCAGTTTGATAATCTTGTCGGCGACATCCACGCCGGTTGCCTTCTCGATGCCTTCGAGACCGGGAGAGGAGTTCACTTCCATCACCACCGGGCCGTGATTTGATCGCAGGAGGTCGACACCTGCGACGTTCAGGCCCAAACGTTTCGCCGAACGCACGGCGGTCGAGCGTTCTTCCGGGCTGATCTTGATCGACCGCGAACTGCCGCCGCGGTGCAGATTGGAGCGAAAGTCACCCGCAGCGCCGGAGCGCTCCATCGCCGCGACAACGCGCCCACCGACCACGATCACACGGATATCGGAGTTGCCCGCCTCCTTGATGAACTCCTGCACCAGGATATTGACGTTGGCGCCACGGAAGGCCTCGATCACCGAGCGCGCCGAGTTGTGGGTCTCGGCAAGGACCACACCGATGCCCTGGGTGCCTTCGAGCAACTTGATCACCACCGGCGCACCGCCAACCATCTCGATGACCTGGTCGGTCTGCTTCGGGTCATGCGCGAAGGCTGTCACCGGCAGCCCGACGCCCGCTTCGGCGAGCAACTGCATCGAGCGCAGTTTGTCGCGCGAACGTCCGATCGCAACCGACTCGTTCAACGGGTAGACCCCCATCAGCTCGAACTGCCGCAGCACCGCCAGGCCGTAGAAGGTGACCGAGGCACCGATGCGCGGGATCACGGCGTCGTACTTCGGCAGCTTCTCACCGTTGTAATAGAGCGCTGGCCGACGCGACGTGATGTTCATGGTAACGCGCAGCGTGTTGACGATATCGAGGGTGTGCCCGCGCGCCTCCGCGGCCTCGATCAGGCGTCGATGAGAATACAACTCCGGGTTGCGAGCCATCATGCAGAGCTTCATGTGTCATCTCCCGTAAGGCGCGGTGTCCCGCACAAAAAAGAACGCCCTGCGTTCACCAGCAGTTTGCGACGGCGCACGGCAGTGCGTCCGAGAATCAGCGGGTTCAACATGCCGCTGCGATCGGCGAGTGTGAGCTCGATCAGCCAGCGCTCGCCGCCGAGCACAAGGTCTGTGCGAATGGTCGTGCGGTGCTCAGGCACCCCACCGGTGTTGCGCACCTTGCGGGTGCCGTGGGCGGGATAAGTCACACGCCGTCCGCCATCAAACGGCAGCCCGAAGCTGACCCGCTGCTCACCGTCAACGGTCGCAAATTCGAGATCGACAGCGTGCAGCGCGCTGGTGCGCGCACCGGTGTCGATCTTGGCCCGAACCGGTGCGTCGAGCAGCTCCGGCAAGGCGATCCACTCACGCCAACCGATGACCCGTTGGGTTCCTGCCGGGGGCTGTATGCGCGGGCTGTTCAAGGGTGTGTTCTCACTGGGTCTTCGGGGCGGTGGCTGGCGGCTGAGGCGGGTCGCGAGATCGCGTGGCGATGAGGGGCTTTGCAGCTCGCAAACCGTCGTTGGCCATTCTACCGCGTGCAGCGAACGCCGCGAGAACTCGCGAGAATATCGGCTGTACGCCATGCTCGGTCGGGAAATCGACACAACGCAGTAAAAGCCACATGACAGCGCTTGCATCGTTGCAGACGTGGCCCGAGAATGCGCCGCGTCCAGCCTGCGGAGAATGCGCCATGCCCGCCCCAACCATCACCTTTTCGCGCCGTTTGCGCAGCACACCCTTCACCAGCCGGATACTCGCTGGTGGCGCGCAGGCCTTCACGGTCTACAACCACATGATGCTGCCGAGCACGTTTCGCGGTGTTGAAGCCGACTACTGGCACCTCTGCGAGAACGTGCAGGTGTGGGACGTGGGCGCCGAACGCCAGGTCGAGATTCAAGGGCCGGACGCGACCAAGCTGATTCAGCTCATGACGCCGCGCGACCTCTCGTTGGCGCAGGACGATCAGTGCTTCTACGTGCCGCTCTGCGACGAGCAGGGCCGCATGGTCAACGACCCGATCGCGATCCGCCACAGCGCCGACCGCTGGTGGCTCAGCATCGCCGATTCGGACGTGTTGCTGTGGGCACGCGGGCTTGTGCAAGGCGCCAACCTCAATGTCACGGTCGACGAGCCCGAAGTCTGGCCCGTAGCTGTGCAGGGCCCCAAGGCCGAAGACCTCATGGCGCGCGTATTCGGCGAGTCGGTGCGCGATATCCGCTTCTTCCGCTACAAGCACCTCGATTGGCAAGGA
>CALDHJ010000333.1 GCA_937941555.1 uncultured Granulosicoccaceae bacterium
GAATTGTTCCTCGACATCATCCAGATAGTCTTTGCCGACATCGTACTCTCGGGCGACAACGCGCTTGTCATCGGCATGGCGGCGGCCGGTTTGCCACCCGAGCAACGCAAGAAAGCCATCTTTCTCGGCATGGCGATGGCGGCGGGCCTGCGCATCGTGTTTGCCATCATGGCGACCTGGCTGTTGCAGATTCCCGGCATTCTGTTTTTCGGTGGCCTGCTGCTCGCGCTGGTGTGCTGGCGCTTCTACAAGGAATTGCGCGCGCACCACGCGGTGTCGGAGTCGGGTGAGGCCGCAGCGAACGCGCCGCGGACACTGTTCCAGGCGCTGGTTACCATCACCCTCGCCGACGTGTCGATGTCGATTGACAACGTGGTGGCGGTTGCCGCAATTGCACGGGATGACACGGCGCTGTTGGTGTTCGGCCTTGCACTCGCGATCCTGTTTATGGCGCTGTTTGCCACCTACATCATGAAAATCATGACCAAGTACCCGTGGTTGTCCTGGGCGGGTCTGGTGTTTCTGATCTACCTGACGCTGATGATGCTCTACGACGGCTGGCCGCAGGTTGCCGGCATGCTGGGCATCACCTAGGGGATCCGGCGAAACACGCCGCTGATCAAAAAGCGGCGCATTCCGAGTCACGATACCGGCGGCGCATCAATGCTCTGCTGTGCGCGCCGCCCATCGTGTTTGCGTGTTCGAGAACCCTAGGTTCCCGCGGCAAGCCCGCTGTCTATCGCGTTGAGCACGTCGTTGGTTTCCGACTCCGAGATCACCAAGGGCTGTGACATGATCATGTTGTTGCCCGATACCCGGACCATGACACCCGCCTCGTAAACCGCTTCGTGTACGGCGGCCACCTTGGCTTTCTCAAGCGGCGTCTTGTTCTCGGGATCGGACACCAGCTCGAGGCAATTCATCAGGCCGTGCCCGCCACGGCAATCGCCGACGATGGCGTGGCGCTCGGCGATCGCTTGCAGGCCGTCGTGTAGTTGAGCACCCCGTGCCGCTGCGTTGTCTGCGACGTTCAGCCGAAGGGTTTCATCCAGGCAGGCAATTGCCGCGGCTGCGCCGGTCGGGTGGCCGGAGTAGGTATAGCCGCTGAACACCACGCTCAGCGCACTCTTGTCGGACTCGAAGGCATCCGCCACTTTTTCGCTGATCATCGCCGCGCCAAACGGGAAGTAGCCATTGGTGATGGCCTTTGCCGTGGCCATGAGATCGGGTTTGATCCCGAAATGGCGCGAGCCTGTCCACGAGCCAGTACGGCCGAAAGCGGTAATGACTTCATCGGTGATCATGAGGATGCCGTACTTGTCACACAGCGCGCGGGCACCCTGGACAAACGACTCGTGTGGCGGGATCACGCCGCCAGCACCGAGTACGGGCTCCATGATGAAGGCGGCTATGGTGTCAGCCCCCTGAAACTGGATTTCATCTTCCATGGCCGCAAGACAACACTGCGCTAGCCTGGCCGGGTCGGTCTCATTGAACGGGTTGCGGTAGGTGTAGGGGGCGGGAATGTGCGAGACACCGGGCAACATCGGCTCGTAGTTGCGACGGAAGTTGCTGTTGCCGTTTACCGCAGCGCCACCGGTGTGGGTGCCGTGGTAGCCCTTCTTGAGCGAGAGGTATTTTACCCGGTCGCCCTGACCGCGAATCTTGTGATACTGCCGCGCGAGGCGAAGACAGATTTCCACACTGTCAGAGCCGCCGCTGGTGAAGAACGCGCGGGTCAGGCCATCTGGGGCAAAGAAATCCCGCAGCTTCACCGACAGCTCGATGGCGGCATCGGTGCTCGTGCCGCGGAACATCGCGTAGTAGGGCAGGGTCTCCAACTGCGCAGCAATCGCGTCTTTCACGGGTTGGCAGGAGTAGCCGAGGTTGACGTTCCAGAGCCCGCCCACTGCATCGATGCGCTTCTGTCCATCGATATCCGTGATGTAGACGCCTTCACCCTTGCACACGATCTTTGGTGGATTGGCCACGCTTTCGGCCGGGTGTGCCATCGGATGCCAGAGGTGTTTGGCGTTGTGTTCCTTGAGAAAATTGGCGCCTTGCATGGTGTCAATCCTGTAGTGAGGTAAGTGTGTCCAGGGCCGCTTGAAAGCTTGGGCCAGGGTGGTGGACATCGAAGTGCACGCAGTGCATGCCGGCTGTCATGCCGCCGGCGATGTTGCGTGCCTGGTCATCGACGAACACACAGTGCGCTGCGGGCAGCCCCAGCGCCTCGCAGCAATGCGCGTAGGCCGCGGGGTCGGGCTTGAGAATACCGGTGTAGGTTGCATCGACGATGACGTCGAAAGGTTCGAGCAGAGGCAGTTCGGCCGCAAAACCCTCGCCGTAGAAGAGATCGAGTTCATTCGAGAGAATGGCGAGCTTATGGCCAGCCGCCTTGGCTTCGGAGATCGCGTGGCGCGCTTCAGGGCGAATGGCGCTATCGGGTCGGTTGCCGCGCAGCGCCTGCACCATGTCCGCCATGCTCCAGTCTGTCTGTCCGACCAGGGCTGCGACATCCTGGGCACGCTGGTGCCAGTAGTCTCGCTCGGTGATGTCGTCTCGTTGCATCTGCTGCCAGAGCGTGTCCGACTCGGGTTTGAACGGCCCGAACCAGTCGAGGGTACCGGGCGCGACGCCGAGTGCCTTTTCGTTGTCGGCGTGGGTTTCGAACAAGGTGCGCGATATCACACCGCCAAAATCCAGAACCAGGGCCGCGCCGCTCACATTGCACGCCCTGTCGACACCGGCGGGTGAGGCTTGCGCCGTGTCGCGCCGAGCTGTGCGCTGAGAAGGTCTGCGGCCCGTATGACTGCATCAGCGAGTTCGCGTTCCCGTGTCTCACTCAGTTCGGCTGACGACAGGGCTACGGCAATCGTGCCGATCGGTATGTTGCGGTTGTCGAAGAAGGCGGCTGCAACCCCCGAAACGCCGTGCTCCAGGCGATCCGATGAAACAGCGTAACCCCGAATGGCTGCCTGCTCGACTGCCTGATGTACACGCTGCAAGGCGTCGTGAGTCAGTGTTGAGTGGGTCTGCTGGCTGGTTTCGAGCAGGTGGGCCTGCTCGGTTGATGCCAGGTGCGCGAGAAGTGCAATCCCGGATGCCGTTGCGTGCCAGGGCATTTGCAAGCCTGGCTCGACCACCACACGCAAGGTGTGCGTCGACTCGTGGGCGAGCACCGTACCGAGATTGTCGCCTGCGCGAGCTGAGACATGAACCGTCTCCTGGCAGGCCACGGACAGCTCCGTGGCGATGGGATGAGCGAGGGCGCGCAGCGGATACAAACCTTCGCGCAGGTTCGCCAACCGCAGAATTTCGGCACCCAGCCGGTAACGTCTGCTTTGTGGGTCTTGTTCGAGCAGACCGCTGTGAATCAGCGAGCGGGCATGCCGCAGGGTCGTGGCCTTGTCATGGCCCGAACGCCGCGACAGCTCACTGAGACCGAACTCCGGCTGGTCGTGGCTGAACAGGGTGAGCAAATTCAAGGCTTTGTCTACGGTCGACAAGGTGGCAGCATGCTTCGGGACAGGGGACTATCAGGTTGACAGTACCCGCAAAATACTGCAACATTTTTTAAACCACCGGATCACATATTGAACCACCCACCGAGGAAGTATTCATGCGTTCACCCTTGAAAGCCGCGGCAACCTGCCTGCTTGCCAGCACGTTGACTGCCGGTCTGACGTTCGCGACGGTCGCCCAGGCCGAATACCCGGAAAAGCCTGTAAGCTTCATTGTTCCCTGGCCACCGGGTGACCTCGAAGACGTGCTTACCCGCATGATTGCCGAAGACTTCCAGGCCGAATACGGTGTGCCGGCTGCGGTTGTGAACAAGCCCGGCGGTGGAGGCGGCCCGTTCCCGGGTGCAATCGAAACGGCTGCTGCGCCAGCCGATGGCTACACGATTGGTTCCTTCATCATCGCCATTCCGGTGATCGGTGACATGATCGGCATCCCCGAGCTCAACCCGATGCCGTTCGAGCCGCTTGGCAGTTTTCTGACCTACCCGTTCGTGATCGCGGCCGGTAGCGATGCTCCCTATGACGACATGGCCGGACTTGCGGCGCACGCGCAGAACAACGATGTGGCACTCGGCCATTTCGGCGCGCCACTGATTCCGACCAAGGTCACTTTTGCGGCGGCCGATTCGCTCGGTTTCGAATTTGCAGCCGACGCGGCCTTTGACATGCTCGACTGCAACACCTTGAAGTCCGGCGATGCGGACGTGATCAACACCACGGTGCAACTGATTCTGCCGTGCCTGGACGACGTCAAGGTACTTGCTTCTATCGGTGCCGATCGACTGAGCGTGACGCCGGACACACCGACCGTTCAGGAGCTGATTCCGGAACTCGATGTCGCGCTGTGGAACGGCCTCTTCGTACACAAGGACACGCCGGCTGACGTGCGCGAAAAAATCATCGCGGTTGCCAAGAAAACCGTGATGTCCGATCGCGCCCAGGAGCTCGCCAAGCAGACTGGTGCACTCGTGTACTGGGATGACGCCGAAACCACGATGCAGCAGATCGCTGACGACAAGGTCAGCATCGAAGCGATCAATACCGCACTCGCCGAGTAAACCGCGCGTGTGACATCGGAACCCACCGTCCCACGGGCGGTGGGTGTTTTTGTGCCTGCCGCTTGTGCACACGCGGTCAGTGAGTCTGACCTCGGTTGGCGTGATGTCGCAGACAGGGTGCCCAGTCGAAGTGTGATGTCGCATACTGTATGCACCACGATACGAGGACAGGTGCGATGTTTCGCTGGGGTATTCTCTCCACTGCCAAAATTGCGCGAGAACAGGTTGTTCCCGCAATTCAACAGTCGAACAACGGCGTTGTTGCCGGTGTAGCCAGTCGCGATCTGGATCGCGCAAAAGCCTTCGCGGCGCAATTTCAGATTCCGCACGCCTTCGGCAGCTATGACGAGATGTTGCAATCATCCGAGATTGACGGCGTGTACATCGGCACCACCACAGCGCAACACGTCGAATGGACGCTGGCCGCGATCGCCGCTGGCAAGCCGGTGTTGTGCGAAAAACCCATGGGCTTGAAAGCCGACGACGTGGTGACGATCTCTCGCGCGTCGCAGGCGGCGGGGGTTAAGGTGTCCGAGGCCTTCATGGTGCA
>CALDHJ010000334.1 GCA_937941555.1 uncultured Granulosicoccaceae bacterium
CAGAAACGTGTTCCGATGACGCGCCTGCGCGCCCGCATTGCCGAGCGTCTCATGTACGCCAAGCAAAGCACGGCGATGCTCACCACCTTCAATGAAGTGGACATGCAACCCTTCATCACGCTGCGCAGCGCACACAAAGACCAGTTTGAAAAGTCGCACGGCGTCAAGCTCGGCTTCATGTCGATCTTCGTCAAAGCGGCCACCGAAGCGCTCAAGCGCTACCCCGATGTGAACGCCTCCATCGACGGCAACGACGTCGTCTACCACAACTTCTGCGATGTCGGCGTGGCGGTGTCATCCGATCGCGGCCTGGTGGTGCCGGTTCTGCGCAACGCCGAGCAGATGTCGCTCGCCGAAATCGAAGCCAACATCGGCGACTACGCCGGCCGCGCACGCGACGGCAAACTCGGCATCGAAGAAATGACCGGTGGCACCTTCACGATTTCCAACGGCGGGGTCTTTGGTTCGCTGTTGTCCACCCCCATACTCAACCCACCGCAGAGTGCCATTCTCGGCATGCACGCGACCAAGCCGCGACCGGTTGCGATCAACGGGGAAGTGGTGATTCGGCCCATGATGTACCTGGCCCTGTCATACGACCACCGCATCATCGACGGCCAGGGCGCGGTCACGTTCCTCAAGAGCATCTGCGAGATGGTTGAAGAGCCGGCGAAAATCCTGCTCGACATCTGACCGACGCGACTCGGCACGGATTACCGCGGCGCACGATGCGCCGCGACAACATGAGACAACAGTATGTCCGACTATGACGTTATCGTGATTGGCGGTGGACCGGCGGGCTATGTCGCCGCGATCCGCGCCGCACAACTCGGCCTCTCCACGGCCTGTGTCGACAAATGGCTCGACGACAGTGGCAATCCGGTGCTCGGTGGTACCTGCCTCAACGTCGGCTGCATCCCGACCAAGGCGCTGCTCGACAGCTCCGAGCGATTCGAATCCATCAAGCTGCACGGCGCAGACCACGGCATCATCGCCGGTGACATCAGCGTCGACATCGACGCCATGATGGCGCGCAAGCACAAGGTCGTCGGTGAGCTGACCGGCGGTATCGCCGGGCTCTTCAAGGCCAATGGCGTCACCTGGCTGCAGGGCACCGGTACGCTCCACCCCGAACACAAAGTCGTGGTCACCGCGAAGGACGGCAGCGAAAGCACCCACAGCGCCACCAACGTCATCATCGCCACCGGTTCGGTGCCGGTGGAAATTCCGCCGGCCCCACTCACTGGCGAGACGATTGTCGACAACGCCGGCGCGCTCGCCTGGAACAGCGTCCCGAAGACGCTCGGCGTGATCGGAGCCGGTGTGATTGGACTCGAGCTCGGCAGCCTCTGGCGTCGCCTCGGCAGCACCGTCACCGTGATCGAAGCGCAAGACACGTTTTTGCCAATGGCCGATCAGCAGACGGCCAAAGCCGCGCTGCGTGAGTTCAAGAAACAGGGCCTCGAAATCAAACTCGGCGCGCTGGTCAAGGGCACTGACATCGCCGACGACGGCGTCACGGTCAGCTACACCGACAAGGACGGCGACCAGAGCGTCAAGGTCGAACGCCTGATCGTGGCCGTCGGCCGCCGCCCCTACACCGCGGGCGTCGCCGCAGACGACCTCGATCTCCTGACCGACGAGCGCGGCTTCATACACGTCGACGATCTCTGCCAGACCAACCTGCCGGGCGTCTGGGCGATCGGCGACGTCGTGCGCGGGCCCATGCTTGCACACAAGGGATCAGAAGAGGGCATCGTGGTTGCCGAGCGCATCGCCGGCCACGCCGCCCACCTCAACTACGACGCCATCCCGAGCGTGATCTACACCCACCCCGAGGTGGCATGGGTCGGTGCGTCCGAGGAGCAGCTCAAGGCCGACGGTGTGGCCTACAAGGTCGGGGCCTTCCCCTACGCGGCGAGCGGCCGTGCCAAGGCGATGAACGAGACCACCGGGCAAGTGCGCGTGTTGGCCTCGGCCGACAACGACCGCGTGCTCGGCGTGCACGTCTTCGGTGCGCACGCAGCCGACATCCTCGCGCAAGGCGTGATTGCGATCGAAATGCAGTCCACGCTGAAAGACCTCGCGGCCACGGTGTTCGCGCACCCGACGCTGTCGGAGTCCTTTCACGAGGCCGTGCTCGCAGCCGACCAGATGGCCGTGCACATCGTTAACCGCAAGCCGCGCTGACGCGTGTCGCCTGCGGGCGAAAAGCGGCTGGATGCGGCGCGCCACGCACTCGACACACTGCTCGAGTGCGCCCTCGCCGCCGAGAAAAACCAACCCAGCACCCTCACAGGGCTCTTCAGCCCACCGCCCGCTGATGCGACGCTCAGCAGCTCATTTGTGGTTGCGCAAATCGACCAGTACACCGCCGGGCTTGCCTACGCCAGACTGTCCGGTCAGCCAACCCGCAACAGCACAACCCAGCCCCCGATACCGGCGCTGTTATCGCAGTTGGCCGAGAGCACTGATCAGTGTGACCCCTACGCCATGGCGGTGCTGAACGCCGTACTGGCCAAACACCATGCACACCAGCTGCAGGACGCGCACGAACCAGCCGACACCATCGTGCCCTTCGACAGACCTCAAACAGTTGGCATGGTGGGATTTATCGCGCCGCTGGTGGCGGCCTTGCAAGGCGCGGGGCACCGCGTCGAGTGTATCGAGCGCGATAGCACTCTATGGCAAGCGCGGCCGGGCTTGCGTGTCAGCGGCGACGCCAATCGCCTCGCCGCCTGCGACACTGTGCTGTGTACCGGCACCGTGCTGCTCAACCATTCTCTGGCCTCTGTGCGCGCTGCCGCACGGGATTGCCGTCGCTTCGTGCTGATCGGCCCGACCGTCCCGCTGGCACCGGACTGCCTCGCCGCGTACGGCATTACCCACCTCGCCGGCCGAACCGTCTCGCATTCGGCCGCGTTCTGGGCCGCGTGCGAGGACGGCACAGATTGGTCACCGCACATGACCAAATTTGTCCTCGACATAAAAAAAGCCCCCACTGATGTGGGGGCTCCCTAGATTCGGATTACTTTTGCAGGTTGTCGCGAATCTCGCGCAACAGGACCAATTGCGGATCCTCTGCTGGTGCTTCTTCTTCCTTCTCGTCCTCGGCTTTCTTCATTGAGTTGATGGCCTTGATCGCCATGAAAATCGCGAACGCGACAATCAGGAAATCCACCAGACTCTGAATGAACGCACCGTAGCCCAGCACGGCAGCACCCGCCTCCTGGGCCGCAGCCAGGCTTGCGTGTTCTGACCCATCGAGTGAGATGAACAGATTGGTGAAGTCCACCCCACCAGCAACCAGGCCCACAAGCGGCATGATGATGTGGTCAACGAAAGCGGACACAATCTTGCCGAATGCAGCCCCGATCACAATACCCACCGCCAGTTCGACCACGTTGCCACGCAACGCAAAATCCTTGAACTCTTGAACCATTGACATCAGAAAACAACCTCTTCGTAAACAATCAATCGGAATAACCCGCAGCACATTGCAACTGCAGGACAGATAAGGCTTCAGGTCGTCCATTACTGGCCCAACGTTCACCGGCAACGGCCTGAAATTTGCGATACCTGTCACTCAACCTTACCAGACTGCAATAGCATGGACGTTATTAGCAAGATCTTCGAGGTCTCAAGACTTCACGGACGATTGACCCATTCCACCGAAAACAACCTCCTTTTGCCGGCCTCTCACCAGGGTTGTCAATTGATTGGCGTACTGCACGGTATCGCCCATGTGACAACCGACAGTGGCCAAACTGCAGCCCTGGGCCGCGGCGATGTCTGCTTTACGCGGCACCAGGCCTCGGTGGCCCTGACCAACGCAACGGACGACGGCCAGCCTGCACGCGTGCTGCACGGCCCGCTCGGCTGCCACTCTCAGCCGGGCAACCGCCTGATGCACGCCCTGCCGGGGCTGCTGAAGCTGCGCAACGAGTCACCGGTAACTCACGTGCTGCGCAATGCCATGTTGCAGCGCCTCCTGAGTGAAATCGACGACTCAACAGCGGGTAAATCCGCGATTGCCGGGCGCATGCTCGACATTCTGATACTCGACGCCTTCAACCAGATCATGGCGGAGAAATCGCTGCAGCAGCGCTACCTTGCGGCCCTCGCAGACCGCAAGCTCTCCGCGGCAATCGAAGCCATGCACAAAGAGCCCTCGGAAGCCTGGGGGCTGGACAAGCTGGCCGATATCGCCGGCCTGTCGCGCACGGCTTTCGCGATTCAGTTCAAGAGCACCGTGGGCATCCCACCGTTGCAATATTTGATGGAATGGCGCATGACGTTGGCCACCGAGCGCTTGCAACGCAAGGAAGAGACAATCGCCGCGATCGCACACGATCTGGGCTACGCGTCCGAGTCGGCGTTCTACAAGGCGTTCAAGCGCGTGCACGGCGACTCGCCCAGGGCGTTCATCAAATAGGCGAATTGGCCCGGCGGTCTACCTGGCGTTGTGCGCACGCCAGGCAGCCCAGGCCAGGGTCAGCCAACCGCCCAGCAAAAGCATGCCGCCCACCGGTGTCACCGCGCCCAGCAGGCGCGGGCCACCGAGCGCCATGGCAAACAAGGTCGCGCTGAACACGACCACTCCGGCACTGATCAACCCACCGGCCAGCACACAGCTTCGACCGAGTCGTACTGTCAGCGCGCTGCACGCCACCACCGCCACCGCGTGCACAAGCAGATAGAACGCTGCCGTGTCGTACCAGCCCCGCTGCTCGGCAGACAGTCGGTCTCCGAGTGCGTGCGCGCCAAAGGCACCAAGCGCAACCGCGGTACACCCAAGCAGTGCACCAACCGCGGCCAACCACAAGCCCTGTGTGTCTCTGGTCATCTGCACTGGCGAATGTGGTGCATCAGTCATTGCTGCAGCTCATCAATCGGGTCAGGGCAATAGGCACGGCGGCGGCAGTTTCCACAGAACTCGCCCAGGTACAGTTGATCGATCCAGGCCATGAGTTCGGCCAGTTGCCCGGCATCGTCAAACCAGAAACCGGCTTCGAAATTCCGGCTGTGCTCACTCTTGGCCCCGAGCCCGGCACCGGTCAGGTTGGCCGAGCCGACAAAGGCACCCACGCCATCAATGACAATCGCCTTGGTGTGGACCCGCGGGCACATGATGCGCTCGAAGAGCTCGGATTCGAACAACTCGGGGTATTCATCAAAGTGCGCGCGAAAGCGTGGGCCGGCTTCCTTGGCATGGATCAGTCGCACCGCCACCCCGCGCTCGACTAGCCGGGCGAGAACCGCGAGCAGCGGTTCGAAGCCGTGACCGACGTCGAGGTGCAGGTCCTTGATGTCGGCGGTCACGATCCAGACATAGCGCCGCGCCGCCGGCAATTTTTCCAGCAGCACGTCCGTGTAGATGTCGCGGTTGAGCAGAAGCCTGTGCATGGCCGAGTGTAGCCCGCGATCGGCCAGTGCACGTCTCCGTTTGCCAACCAATCGAAGAACCGTCAGCCGCCCTCAGGGAGAGGGCTGCCGCGCGCTAGGCGAAGCGCGCCTCAGCGCCGAACTGCGCCGCCGTCTCGAGCAGCAGTTCCCACAACGACAGGGCAAACCCACGCGGCAGAAACAGGACGTAACCGGCATCACTTCGCCACACGGTCACGCCGACGTGGTGCAGCGCCGAACTCGCCACCGACCCAACCGGAAAGGCCTCGTCGCGCAAATCGAGTGGCAGGTGACGCATCAGGCACGCGGCAGCGTCCGGTCCGTCAAGGGTTACCACCGTGCGCGCATGCGAGAGATCGGCGATCGCCCCGTCGGCACTCGCCAACGCCGGCGCCTCGCAACCATACAACCACCACTTCAGCGGCTCGATACGCAACGCGGTACCGTTTGCTCCGGTGCCGGCTCGACAGGGTCCGGGTGCCGCACTGCCGGTTATCGCCTGAATCTGTTGTGCCACGCTTGCATGTGAGTCGGCCCAGGCTGCCACCTGCCACAACTGCACGTCGCGGGTCACGGTGAGGGTGACGCCCGCGGCACCCACTTCACCGATATGGCCCTCCGGCACATGCCCGTCGAGCGCAGACGCCCGGGTCGCCAATTCAGCCAACTCAGCCATGCATGCGTTCTCCAGTGGGGTCCACCATGTGCGGCGAGACGATCTCGACCGCGACGTCATCCGCCCGCACGGGATCGGTTGCCACCGCACCGCGATCCTGCCATGCCTCGACACCACCCTTGATGAAGCCGAGCCCGATCCAGTGGCCGAGTGCCGGCGAATGGGTGACGCCTGTGATCCAGCCCTCGCCGAGGCCATCGCCCGGCGTGCCGTCAGTCAGCAGACTGCCGGCGTTGAACTTCAGGCTGCGGTCCTTCGGAAAGATGCCCACAAGCTGGGGACGGTCTTCGCGTTCGAGGTCTGGGCGTTTGCGCAAGGCACTGCCGACAAAGTGCTTGTTCGGTGACGCCATCTTGCCCAACCCGGCATCGTCGATGGTGACACGGCCGTCGAGTTCGGCGCCGGTGACGTGGCCTTTCTCGATGCGCAATGCGCCGAGTGCCTCGAGCCCGTAGAGGCAACCGTCACGCGCAGACGCCGCCGGCCAGAGCAGCTCCATCATCGCCGGGCCGTAGTCGGACGGCACGTAGGCTTCGAACGCCCGCTCACCGGAAAAGCTGATGCGCGCAATCCGCACCGGTATGCCGCCTTTGAGGGTCGTTTCAACCACCCCCATGAACGGCAACGCCTCGTTGCTCACAACCGCCGGGTCGGTCACCACGTCTTCGAGTACCTCGCGGGATTTCGGCCCCGCGACCGCCATGCCGGCCCACTGCTCCGACACCGATGTCAGGTGCACCTTGAGGTCGGTCCAGCGGGTTTGCAGAAGCTCTTCGAGAAACACCATGACCGGGCCGGCGTGTGCCGTCGTGGTGGTCATGAAGTAGTCGTCTTCACCGAGTCGCCAGGTGGTGCCGTCGTCCATGACGATGCCGTCGTCGCGCAGCATGATGCCGTAGCGCGCCTTGCCGATGGCGAGTTTGGCAAAGGGGTTGGTGTAGACGCGGTTGAGAAATTCGGTCGCGTCCGGGCCCTGAATCGCGATCTTGCCAAGCGACGTCACATCCACAAGACCAACGGTCTCGCGCACCGTCGTCGCTTCGCGCACATAGGCTTCGGAAATCCCCTCACCGGCGCGCGCAAAATACCAAGGCCGGTGCCACAGCCCCGCCATGGTCATGGTCGCGCCGTTGTCGAGGTTCCACTGGTGCATTGGCGTCACCCGCAGTGGGCGGAAATGCGCGCCGACGTTACGGCCGCGCAGCGCGCCGATCGCAACCGGCGTATAGGGCGGGCGGAAGGTCGTGGTGCCGACGTCCGGGATCTCGCGACCGAGCGCTTCGGCCATCAGCGCAAGGCCGATGATGTTACCCATCTTGCCCTGATCGGTTGCCATACCGAGCGTGGTGTAACGCTTCATGTGCTCAACCGACACGTAGCCCTCGCGGTGTGCGAGCCGCACGTCCTCGGTACCGACATCGTGCTGCGGGTCGATGAAGCTCTTGTCCGAGCGACCGGGCACCCGCACCTCGTAGACC
>CALDHJ010000335.1 GCA_937941555.1 uncultured Granulosicoccaceae bacterium
GATGGCGGTGTCCTGCTTGGGCATGAGCCGGTAGCCGACGACCTTGCCGTTTTCGCGGTAGGCACCAATGCTGACAAGTTGTTGCATCGTGGCCGGGTTGCGCACCAGATAATCGCGCAATGCGCCCGGCGTCTGAGGCAGATCATTGACGTTGACGAGGCCCTGGCCGGCCTCAGGGCTGTTGCTGATTGCGGGTGAGGGCGTTTGCGCGGCTGCAACCGGAGCGACCACGGCCCCGTCGAGTTCGAGCTTAGGCAGCTCGAGCCTCTCGAGCTTGCCCCGGTTCTCGATGATGACGTGTGCCGTGTGAATTTCGCGCAGAACGGCTCGTTCGATCTCGTCACCAATCCCCAGTACCTGTTCTCCGCCACCGCCATTGATGATGGCAAAGGCGGGTCTGCTGTCGTCGGTCGCCAGCACGCCGAGCAGTCGCAGGTTCAACGTGGTGACAGGTGCCTCTTTCGCCGGTTCAGCCTTGGCAATTTCGGGCGTCGCGCCGGCATCACCAAACAGGTGGGCACTGGCAGCGCGCTCAACGGCGGTCGCGCGGTTGCCGCTAGTCGGTGAAGCTGACGAGCGCGTGGGTTCGAGCGGCGCGCTGCTAACACCGTGCGGCAGAAAGCCGATGATCAACTTTGCGCACGCGTAGCCCAAAGCAGCGACGAGCAGAACCGTCGCTGTGTTCGCGGCTAGCTGGTTGCCGCGGTGGTGCACTGCGGGCGTGTCGCTTCGGATCATCAGGTCGGCTTGGTGCACGGGAAATGAGTCAATTGACAGCGCACGTGTGTGTGAATCTGTAGCCAAGTATGGCGGATGCACAGCGGGCGGGTATAGGCGCTTTTGACAGTGAAGTGCGGCAGCGGTTCTGTGGCCGCCGCCGAAACCGGGCTGGCAGAACTGGCAACCCGGCTTTCAGACCAGATCTGAAGGACTCAGACCATGTCCTTGAGGTTCTTGAGTGGCAGGATCTTGACGGCTTTACGCGCGGGCTTGGCCTTGATCATGATTTCTTCACCGGTAAACGGGTTCACGCCTTTGCGTGCCTTGGTCGCGGCTTTCTTGACCACCTTGATCTTCATCAGACCGGGGACCGAAAACAAACCTGGGCCACGCGGCTTGAGGTTCTTGGCGATCATGCCGCTCAGCGAATCGAGCACGGCCTGAACTTCTTTGCGGCTCAGATCGGTCTCGCCTGAGATGTGGTTGAGAATTTCCGATTTTGTCGGTGCTTTTGGTGATGCTTTGGTTGCGGCAGCTTTCTTTGCAGTTGCCTTTTTCTTTGCAGCCATTGTCAGTGTCCTGAAAGGTGTAGGTGAATGAACCGCCAGCGGTGCTGGCATTGCCGAAATCAGCGCCCGGAAGATAGCATAGTTCCACCGCAATTTTTAAAAAAATAGCGGTATTTATGCTGTTTTCATCTGGAAATTTAGGAAATGCAAGTCCGGCTGGAAGCGTGCTGAGTTGTCAGTTCAGTCGTTCGACAAACTTGAAGCTTCGCGGCGGCTCACCGCTGACGTTCACCGTGAGCGCGAAGGTCAGGTCTTCACCGATTTTGTAGTCGAAAATGGCTACATACAGCGGCTGCCCGCCGTCCATGATCTCTCGCATGCGCAAAGAGGACATGCGTCCGGCTGAATTGCTGAGCACCAGATCGAGCTCGGCGCGCAGTGCACGGTTGTCACCCTTGTTCTGCAACAGGACAGTGATCAGGCCGAGGTCGCTTGCCGGTTCGACGTCCAGCCTGGCGGCTGTTTTCAGGCTCAGGGCCTGTGTCGGCATGGTGCGGTATCGCGCAATGAATCCACCACAGTCCTCGGCCCCATTACCCGCTAGCAACGCTTTCGAAGAGAGCATTGCAAGGGGCATCAACAGTGTTTGACGGCGGTTCAGCACGGGCAACAGGTCCGATTGGGCTGCTGGGGCTCAGACGTCCCGATAGGGCACAAGTTCAGAGCAGCGACTGCAGAATCGGCTGCAACACCAGGATTTTGATCAATTGCAGCAGCAAAAGCGCAACGATAGGCGACAAGTCGAGGCCCCCCATCGGCTTGATCCAGCGACGGACCGGATCTGTGACCGGCCGTGTGATGTCGTGCAACACACCGGCAACCGGGTTGTCGGTGCCCCCGACCCAGCTCAATACAGCCAGAATGATGATGCCGTAGAAAAAGATGTTCAGGAACAGGCTCAGCAACTCGAACGGGGCAATCAGCAGCCAGTGCGGTAGCCCGAGTGCTGCCGCATTGAACGTGAATCCGGCGGCCTCGACGCGTGGCAGTTCCAGGATCGAGAACAGCGCGAGCTTGGCGACGATCAGGACCAGACAAAGTACGATCGCCGAGACGTCGAGCCCACCAACACCCGGAACGAAGCGCCGCAGCGGTTTGAGCACCGGATTTGTCAGGGAGACAACCGACTGGGCGAGCGGGTTGTAGTAGTCCGCTCGGGTTGCTTGCATCAGGAAACGGACCGCCACAATCAGAGTGTATAAATAGAAGACGGTGTTCAGAACGAGGCTCAAAGCCTGCGCGATAGGGCCTGTCATGGGGTGTCTCCAGTGGGTTCGGCCAACTCTTGTGCTCGATCTCTTGCCGCGGTCATTGCGGTTGCGACCAGGTTGCGAAAGCCAGCTGACTCGAAGGCATTGAGGGCGGCTGCAGTGGTGCCGCCTTTGGACGTCACCCCTTCGCGAAGCGTCGCAGGGGAACGCGGGTCGTGCGTGGCCATAGTGGCTGCACCGAGCAACGTTTGTACCGCGAGTTGTTCGGCGAGCTCGGCGTCGAGGCCGAGAGTTCGTCCGGCATCGGCCATTGCCTCGATCAACAGAAAACCGTAAGCCGGGCCGCTGCCGCTCAACGCCGTGACCGCGTCAAGTTGGGGCTCGGAATCAACCCACCAGGTTTTCCCGCCGGCTGCCAGTATGAATTCGGCCAGGTTTCGCTGTTCCGGGCTGACTGAATCGTTGGCGAACAGCACCGACGCACCCTCGCCGTAGAGTGCGGGCGTATTCGGCATGCAGCGTACGACGTGGCGATCACCGCCGAGCCAGCGATCGATGTCCGTGCTGCGGGTTCCCGCCGCGACGCTGACGACGACGCAATCGTCGCCGAGTTCCGGTGCCAGTGTGGCGCACGCCGATTCGACGATATGGGGTTTTACCGCAATGACCACCGCGCCTGTCGGTGCGGTGCCGTCAAGACGTTCTACCGTATTGACCTCGAACTCGGCGCGAAGTCGCTCGCGCGGCTCGGTCCCCGGATCGACGACGGTTATCAGTGAGGCTGCGTGGCCGCCCTTGATCAGCCCGCCGATCAGGCTGCTCGCCATGTTGCCGCCGCCGATGAAGTAGATCGGCGCGCTGTCGATCGACCGGGTCATCAGGACAAGGCTGAGCGCTTGCTGTCAATCGCGGCGAGCAAACGGGTAAACGCGTCCTGGAACGATGAGATGCCCTGCGCTTCCAGTGTGTCGGTTATTGCATTGAGGTTGATGCCGAGGCTCGACAGCGATGCCACCGCACGACTCGCCTCTTCAACACCCTGATCGAGGGTGGCTGCTGGCTCGCCGGCTTCGCGGTAGGCGTCGAGCGTTGCCGGCGGGACAGTGTTGACCGTGTCGGCGCCGATGAGGGTGTCGATGTAGTGCGTGAGCGGCAAGTCCGGATTCTTCGTGCCGGTGCTGGCCCAGAGCAGTCGCTGCGGCAACGCGCCGGCTTCGGCGAGCGGCGCCCACGCCGAGCCACCGAACAGATTCTGGTAGTGGCCCCAGGCCACTTTGGCGTTTGCGACAGCGATGGTTGATTTCATCGGGTGTGTTGCCGTGCCGGTCATGGATTCGAGTTCGGCGTCCACTGCGCTGTCCACGCGGCTGATGAAGAAGCTTGCGACCGACCCGATGGCGCTGACGTCCTGGCCTGCAGCCAGTCGGCGCGACAGCCCCCGGATGTAAGCCGCTGCAATCTCGCGGTAGCGTTCGACTGAAAACAGGAGTGTGACATTGACGCTGACACCCTTGGACGTGAGTTCTTCGAATGCCTCGACACCGGCTTTGGTGCCGGGCACCTTGATCATCACGTTGGGCCTGTCGAGCCGAGCGTGCAGGGAGAGCGCTTCGGCGATGGTGCCGTCGCGGTCGTGTGCGAGTTCCGGGTTGACCTCCAGACTGACCATGCCGTCGTCGCCACGGCTGTTGGCCCAGACCGGCTTGAGAATGTCGGCTGCTGCGGCGATGTCGATCAGTGCGAGTTCGACAAAGAGCCCGTTGGCGTCGAGGTCCGGCTTGGCTTTGACCAGGTCGCGAATGCGCTCGTCGTAGGCGTCGCTCTTGGCGATGGCCTGTTCGAATATCGCGGGGTTGGATGTCATGCCCTGCAAGGCATCGCGTTCGATCAGTGTCTGCAGCTCGCCACTGGACATCAGGTCCGTGTGGATATAGTCGAGCCAGATGCTTTGGCCGAGGGCATGCAACTGTTGCAGGGGAGAATTGGACATGGGCTTTCCAGGCGGTCAGTGAAATCAGGCGCGGGACACGTGCGCATAGTGTAGCGAGTTTGGTGGTGCGAGAGGATCGGTGATGTCGCGACGTCTAGGCGCGCGGCGCGCGACTGCCAAAGACTGCTGTGCCGATACGCACCATGGTTGAACCCTCGAATACCGCCGATTCGAGATCCCCCGACATGCCAACCGACAGGGTGTCCAGGTCGGGGTGGGCCGGCAGCAGAGAGTCGAACAGGGCTTTCAGCGCCCGCGTACTGTCGCGTTGGCGTGCCGAGTCATCGGTTGCGAGCGGGATAGCCATGAGTCCGCGCAAGCGCAGGCGCGGCAGGTCGGAGATGGCCTGCGCGAGTTCGGCGGCGTGCTCGGGGGCAACACCGGCCTTGGTCTCCTCTCGATCGATATTAACTTGTACGCATACGTTCAGGCTGTCCAGAGTGTCTGGGCGGTGGTCATTCAGCCGTCGGGCGATCTTCTCGCGCTCCACACAGTGCACCCAATCGAAACGGGTGGCGATCGGACGGGTCTTGTTCGACTGGATCGCCCCGATGAAATGCCATTCGCAGTCCCGATCCGCGAGTTGGTCCATTTTTTCAATGGCTTCGCTGAGGTAGTTCTCGCCGAAGGCACGTTGGCCAGCAGCGTGTGCGGCGGCTATATCCGCGGCGGGCTTGGTTTTACTGACCGCCAGCAGCTGCACGCTGCCCGGTGCGCGCCGGGCTTCGACTTCAGCATTGTGGATACGCTGCCGAACTAGTGTGAGGTGACTTTCGACATCGTGGGGCAGGCTCATGGTGTTGTCAGCTGGAATGGGGTGAAAAACGCGCAAGCAGGCGATCGGGCAGTGCCTTTGGAATCGCAACTCACGGACGAGACTGCACCGTCGCTCGACTCGTAACTGTACAGGATTGGAAAATGGACATTGCACAGCTCCTCTCGTTTTGCGTCAAGAACAATGCATCTGACTTGCACTTGTCAGCCGGCTTGCCGCCGATGATTCGTGTCGATGGCGACATGCGCCGAGTCAATGCGCCCGAGATGAACCACAAAGACGTGCACAGCCTGATCTACGAGATCATGAACGACAACAACCGCAAAGAGTATGAACAGCGGTTGGAAACGGATTTCTCCTTCGAGCTGCCCGACATCGCCCGCTTTCGTGTTAACGCGTTCAATCAGTCGCGCGGTGCGGCGGCCGTGTTTCGGACCATTCCGTCGGAAGTGTTGTCGCTTGACGACTTGAAAGCACCCAATATCTTTCGTGAGATCTCATCCATGCCACGCGGTCTCGTGTTGGTGACTGGCCCAACCGGCTCGGGAAAGTCGACCACCCTCGCGGGCATGGTCAACCACAAGAACGAATCCGAGCTTGGCCATATCCTGACCATTGAAGACCCGATCGAATTCGTGCATCAGAGCAAGAAATGCCTGATCAACCAGCGCGAAGTGCACCGCGACACCCACAGCTTCTCAGACGCGCTGCGCTCCGCACTGCGCGAGGATCCCGACACCATACTGGTCGGTGAATTGCGCGACCTTGAAACCATCCGCCTCGCACTGACCGCCGCAGAAACCGGTCACCTGGTTTTCGGCACCTTGCACACCAGTTCCGCTGCAAAAACTATCGACCGGATCGTGGATGTGTTTCCCGGCGACGAGAAATCGATGGTGCGCGCGATGTTGTCTGAATCACTGCGTGCAGTCATCTCGCAGACGCTGCTCAAGAAGAAAGGCGGTGGGCGGGTTGCCGCGCACGAAATCATGATCGGCACACCTGCCATTCGCAACCTGATCCGTGAAGACAAAGTGGCGCAGATGTACTCCGCTATCCAGACAGGGCAGCAGGTCGGCATGCAGACGCTCGATCAGTGCCTGAAGACGCTGGTGCAGAACGGTGATGTCGAAGTGGCCGACGCGCGTCGCAAGGCGACCAACCCCGATATTGTCGCGGCAGCCTGAGAGGAACAGTGATGAACGACGTCTCCGCAACCGAGAAAGCACGCAAATACGCGTTCGAGCTGATGCACATGCTGGCCCGCCACAACGGCTCGGACTTGTATGTGTCCGCTGGTGCGCCGCCGATGATTCGCATCAATGGCGAACTGCGGCCTGTCAGTGAAGAGAAGCTGATGCCGCCGCAGACGCTTGCGTTGGTCACGTCCCTGATGGATCAGCGCTTGCGCGATGAATTCATGGAGACCAACGAAGCAAACTTCGCGGTGTCCGTACCCGACGTATCGCGGTTCCGGATCAACGCCTTTGTCCAGCGCGGCAGCGTGTCCATGGTGGTTCGTCAGATCGCCACCCGCATACCACTGCTCGAAGAGCTCGGCATGCCAGCGGTTCTCAAAGAGACTGTCATGGCCAAGCGTGGTCTGGTGTTCCTGGTCGGGGCTACCGGTCAGGGTAAGTCAACCACGCTTGCATCACTGATCGACCACCGCAATCGCACATCGTCCGGGCACATCGTGACCATCGAGGACCCGGTTGAGTATATCCACGCGCACAAGAAAAGCATTGTCAGCCAGCGCGAAGTCGGCATGGATACCGACAACTTTCACGTTGCTTTGAAAAACGCACTGCGGCAGGCCCCCGACGTCATCCTGATTGGTGAGGTGCGCGACCGCGAGGCAATGGAGCGGGCGATGGAAATCGCCGAGACCGGTCACCTCGCGCTGTGCACATTGCACGCGAACTCGACCAACCACGCACTCGAGCGTGTCGCGAGTTTCTTCCCGAAAGAAGACCGCCAACGCCTTCTTTACGAGTTGTCACTCACCGTGCGGGCCATTGTGTCTCAGCGACTGATTCGAAAGGTCGATGGCGACAGCCGCGTGCCCGCGGTCGAAATCATGATGAATACCCCGCTCATGACCGAACTGATCGCCAAAGGGGATCAGGCTGCGATCAAGGCCCTGATGGGCAAGTCGCGCGAACTCGGTATGCAGACCTTTGACCAGTCCCTGTTCGAGTTGATCAAGAACGGCGATATCACCGAAGAAGAGGGGCTGCGTAACTCGGATTCAGCCAACGACCTTCGTATCCGTTTGAAGCTTGCGGACACGGGTGATGCCGATTCGCTGAGTGAGGGGATCGAGCTGGCGGAAGACGAAGATCCGCTGGACGGTACGTCCGCCCAGATGATTCGAGGGCGCCGTTGAGTCGCTGTCGAGGTCTCTGACCAACGCAAAACGGGATCTTCGGATCCCGTTTTGCGTTGCGGCGCGCGAACTGCGATGGAGTTGGACTGTCAGGCGCGCTGGTAGACACCGTGTTGCACTGTTGCGCGAACTCGCCCTTGCAGTGTGCGGCCCTGCCACGGTGAGTGCGATGCGCTGCTGTGCAACTGATCGGCTTCATGGCGCCACGTGTGCTCCGGATCAAACACGCAGATATCCGCGACATCACCGGGGCCGAGCGAGCCGCAACCGAGCTGCAGCGCCGAGGCCGGTCCTGTGGTGAGCCACGTCAACGCCTGGCCTTCGGATACGCCCAGCTCGCGGCCAAGGGCCAACACGGCGGGCAGTAGCGCATCGAATGTGGCGCCGCCAGCTTCTGCCGATTGAAAGGGCGCCAGGCAGTCATCGACACTCAGTGGATTGTGGTCGGAGCAGATCGCATCCAGTGTGCCATCAACCAATGCCGCGCAGAGCGCATCGCGGTCAGCTGCACTGCGCAGTGGTGGCCAGGTCTTGAATCGGTTGTCGAACCCAGCCAAGGCGGAGTCGTCAAAGACCGCGTGATTCAGGCTGGTGTCGGCAGACACCGGTAGCCCCTCGCGTTTTGCCTGGCGGACAAGCTCGACACCGCGGGCAGACGAGAGTTTGGTGAAATGCAAGCACGCACCGGTCTCCCGACACAGCTCGAGCCAGCACGACACTGACACGGTCTCTGCGCTCACGGGCAAACCTGGCAAGCCGAGTCGATGGGCCATGGCTCCCTCGTGAACGCAGCCCTCTGCCGCGAGCCACGGATCATTAGGTTGCACCACAATGCGCAGGTTGTAGTTGCTGGCATAGGACGCCGCGCGTGCGAGTACACGCAGGTCACGGCTGCTGCCGTCCGCATTGCTGAACGCGATACAGCCGGCCTCCGACAGTGTCGCAAGCTCACTCAGCTGTTCGCCGGCCAGTCCCGCTGTCAATGCGCCGATCGGCAAAACACGGCTGCTCCCAGTGGCATCGGCGAGACGACTCAGTTGTTCGAGTGCGGCAACGCTGTCGAGCACCGGGTTTGTGTCCGGCATCAGACACAGTGTGGTGATGCCGTTCTGTCTCGCAGCTTGCAACTGGGCTGCGCGTTGCAGAATCGAGCGGTTGCGCGGTGCGAGTCGGCCGTGCAGGTCGACCAGGCCGGGCACGACCCAGCACCCCGAAACATCGATCACGTCGCCGTTCGATGACAGGGTCTCCGCGATGCGGCCGTCTTCAATCGTGATATCGGCGACCGTGTCGCGGCCGCTGCGGGGGTCGATGACGCGTCCCCCGGTGAGCGTGAGTGCTGTCATGGATTGGCCTCCGCGAGGCTGCTGTTGCCAACCACAATGGACATCACGGCCATGCGCACGGCGAGGCCATAGGTGACCTGTTGCAAGATCACCGACTGTGGTCCGTCGGCCACACTCGAGGCGATCTCGACACCCCGGTTGATTGGGCCCGGGTGCATCACGATGGCGTCGGGCTT
>CALDHJ010000336.1 GCA_937941555.1 uncultured Granulosicoccaceae bacterium
CGCTGATCGCGTGACGACACGACACGGGTGGTGGACGCTGTGGGCACACCCGAACTGACCGCTGCCCATGCGCAAAACGTGTCTTGCCCTGCTGGTGCCACTGGCACTCGGTATCGTCTCGCCAAGTCTCATTCAACCGGCGTCTGCGCGCGTGGTCTTCCCCGGTGTGTCGCTTGCCGAGCGGTACCACCACAGCCTCGACCCCACGCGCTATCTCGTCAGCGAAAAGCTCGATGGCGCTCGGGCCTATTGGGATGGCCAGCGACTGCTCTCTCGAACGGGCAATGAATTTCAGGCGCCTGACTGGTTCACGGCCGATTTTCCGCCCGAGCCGCTCGATGGAGAGCTTTGGATCGGCCGCGGCCGGTTTCAGGAACTGATGTCGGTGATACGCGACACCGTGCCCGATCCGCTTGCATGGCGTGCCGTGCACTACCACGTCTTTGATTTGCCCGACGCACTCGGCGATGCCGAGAGCCGGCAGCGGCAACTGGCTGCGCTACTCGACTCGCAGCGCCAATCGGCAATCCGCCTCGTCCCGCAAACCCGAGTGAGCAGCCGCGTTGGGCTCGACCGCGAACTCGAACGCATTGTCGCGGCAGGTGGGGAGGGGGTCATGTTGCAATTGCGCGATGCACCTTACCAAACCGGGCGCCACGGTGGCCTGCTCAAACTCACGCCGCACGAGGATGCCGAGGCCACGGTCATCGGCTACACCGACGGGCGCGGCAAACACACCGGCCGGGTCGGTGCGTTGATCGTCGAGGATGCGACAGGCCAATTGTTCAAGCTTGGCACTGGGTTGTCAGACGCCGATCGCGCAACCCCACCGGCCGTGGGGTCGCGCGTGACTTACCGTTTCAGTGGCCGCACGGAGCGCGGTCTGCCGCGGTTTGCGCGTTTTCTGCGGGAGCGCCCGGCAGACTAGGGAGCCTCCGAACAAGTCTCAGCTGTGTGCGAGACAAGGCAAGACCATCCGTGAGACGGACCACCCAAAAAAAGCGGACCGGGCCTTCGCACCGGTTTACATGCAGTAAATGAGTATTTTTGATCAGCTAACAACGCAGCATTGCGGGGTCGGCCACCCGGACGTATGGGGCTTAATCGGAGGTTCCCAAGGGAGCCGTCAGGCAAGTGCCGCACGAATCCGTTCCGCGTGCTCGGCAATCGCGGTCATGTCACCCATCTGACCGGGTGCCCGCAGCGGTTGTCCGGTGTGGCGTGGCAGCACATGAAAATGCAGGTGAAACACTTCCTGCCCGCCGGCCGCTTCGTTGAATTGCTGCAGCGTGACGCCGTCTGCGCCGAAGGCTTTCATGACGGCATGGCTCAATCGCTGGACGCTCGCCATGACGTCGGCCAGTTGCTTCGGTGTGGCGTCGAGGGTGTTGCGGGCCGGGTCTTTCGGGATCACCAGCAAGTGACCGTCGGCGCGCGGCATGATGTCCATGAACGCGTAGGTGGTGTCGTCCTCGTAGACGCATTCGCTCGGGATCTCCTTGCGCAGGATTTTCGCGAAGATGTTGTCCGGGTCGTATTGCATGGTGGCGGGTTTCCGTTGGAAAGGTCTGAGGCACGCCTACCGGGCGTGGGCCTGTATGAATCGGATCAGCGCCGCGGTCACCGCTTCCGGGGCTTCGAGCAGGATCGCATGCTTCAGCTCGGGCAGAATCTGCAGTTCGGCGTTGGGCAGCGCGTCGGCAATCTGGCGGTTGAGTCGCGGGTTGCAGCCGCCGTCGAGCTCGCCTGTTAGCACGAGTGACGGTGCCTCGACCTCGTTCAACCACGGTTGCATCTCAGTCGACGCGTAGATCCGAAAGACGTTGAGAAATACCTCGGGATCGGTTGCCAACACTTGCTGCATGCGCCGCTCGACGATGTCGGGATTGGCGGCGATGAAATCGTCCGTAAACCAGCGGTCGCTCAGGCGTGGCAGCACCTCGGGGATGCCGTACTCGGTCATCGCGTCGACCACCGCCCACACCTTGGCGGCGTCGTCATCGGTGCGAAAGGCGGCAGTTGACAGCAAACTCAGGCTGCACACACGCGTCGGGTGTCGCCGCGCGTAGGCGGGGCCGATCATGCCGCCGAGCGAGTGGCCGGCGAGATGCACAGCATCGAAACCACAGCGTTCCCGCACTCGCTCCAGGTCGTTGACCAATTCATCCAACCCGAACCCGGGTGCTGCCGCCGGAGACTGCCCGTGGCCACGCAAGTCGTAGCAGACCACTGTGAAATGGCGTGCGATCTCGGTTCGCATGAAGCGCCATGCGTCGCAGCCGGCGCCGATGCCGTGGATCAGGATCAGCGGGGGGCCGTCGCCCGCTATCTCGTAGTGGCAATCGATGGTGTCGGTCATGGTGTCAGTCCGGGAATTTGTCCGAGCAGAGCTCGCCGCCCGCACCCCAGTTTTCTTTTTTGACGTCGCTGATCACCACGTGCACCGCTGCGGCGTTGCCACCGCAGGTGCGGATCAACGCGTCGGTGAGTTCGCGCACCAAGGCCCGTTTTTGCTCGACACTTCGCCCTTCGAACAGTTCCACATGGATGACCGGCATAGACTAGGCCTCGGGTTTGAAATACGGCATCACATCTTCCGCAAATCGGTGAATGTTGTCGAGCGTCTCAGCTTGGTCGGCGCCGAAGTTCATGTTCAGAATGACCCGGTCGATGCCGAGTTCGGCGTAGGTCGCCAGTTGATCGACCATCTCGGCCGGCTCCTCGATCAAAAGGCTTTCCGCGAGCTCTTCTGCGGACTGCGTGCGCGGCAATGACCGGATCATGCCGGCGTCGACGATGCCCGGCCCGGTGTAGACGTTGTCAAAGCGGCTGTAATAGTCGTGTGCTTGCAGAACCTTGGCCTGGCGGTCCGCTGCGTCGCGGGCGAGAAAGGCCACCCGCGACAGCGACAGTGTCAGCCCTGCACCGTCGTCATCCCGCGCCGCCTTGCCACGGTTGAATGCGTCAACCTGCTCAACCAGCAGATCGTGATTGCCGGCGAGCGGGGTTGTCTGAATGTGGAAGCCGCGCTGTGTGCAGTGGAATATCCCGTCGGGGTTCATGACGGCCATCATCATGTCGGGGCCGCCGGGTGTACGCGGGCGTGGCATGACGGTGATGGGGTCGAAATTGTAATATTTGCCGTGCCAGCTCACTTCTTCACGCGTCAGCAGCGCCTGCAACACGTCGAGCGATTCGTCGAATTTCTCGCGACTGATCTCGAGTGGTGTGTCGAGCCGATCCATTTCGAAGCCGAATGCACCGCGTCCGACCCCGAGCATCAGCCGGCCGTCAGTGAGCATGTCGGTGACGATCACTTCACCGGCGTAGGTGCGCATGTCATGCAGCGGCAACACCACCACGGACGTCAGGATTTTCAGGCGGTGGGTTTCAGCCGCGAGCTTGGTTGCGAACACCAGCGGTGCGGGCATCATCAGGATGTTGATCAAATGGTGTTCGGTGATGGAGACCGAGTCGAATCCGAGCCGATCCGCCAGTCGCGCCTGCTCGAGCATGTCGGTGTAGACACGCTGGCCGCCGTAGGCTTTGTCCGGATGGTAGGCAGAGAGCTGAACGCAAAATTTCATGGTGTGGCCAGGCAGGGACAGCAGGGCTGAGTGAACCGTCGGGCAGTCTACCTTGCGCGGTGCGCCGGTTCACGGCCCTCAGCCTGATACGCCACGCTGCCATGCTTCATCGTAGAATAGGGGTTCGACAACACAACCGAATGGGCCCGCCGTGAGCAACCCTCTGTTTGATGCACTGTTCCAACCCTGGCTTGCAAGCGATGCACCGTTCCTGCTGCTCGATGACGGCGCCGCGCTAAGCCACCGTGACTTCGCCGACCGTGCGTCGCGGTTTGCAGCGGTGTTGCAGGGGGCCGGTGTCACTGCAGGCGACCGGGTTGCCGTTCAGGTGGCGAAATCGCCTGACGCGCTGGCTGTCTATGCCGCCTGCGTTCGGTTGGGTGCGGCCTTTCTGCCCCTCAACACCGCTTACACCGCCAATGAGCTGGGCTATTTCGTGGGTGACGCAACACCGCGCGTGTTGCTGGTCGACCCGTCGCGGCACGACGCGCTGGCACCGCTGGCGAGCGAACACGCGGCAACCTTGCTAACCCTGGGTGTGGCGGGTGATGGCAGCCTTGCAGAGGCCGCCGCAGACGCTGACGCGCTCGATGAGGTCACACCCCGCGCGGGCGATGATCTCGCAGCCATCCTCTACACCTCCGGCACCACGGGCCGCTCCAAGGGCGCGATGTTGACCCAGGCCAACCTGCTCTCTAACGCGGAAACCCTGCGCGAGTATTGGCGCTTCAGTAAAGACGATGTGCTTTTGCACGCACTGCCGATTTTCCACACCCACGGTTTGTTTGTCGCAACCAATATCTGCCTGCTCGCCGGCAGCGCGATGATCTTTCAGGGCGGTTTCAAAGCGGAGCAGGTCATGCAACGCCTGCCCGAAGCCACTGCCTTGATGGGGGTGCCGACCTTCTATACGCGGTTGCTCGATCAACCGGCGTTTGACAAGGCGGCAACTGCCCACATGCGGTTGTTCGTGTCGGGCAGTGCGCCGCTGCTCGCCGAGACAGAAATAGAGTATTTGGGCGTCCCCCTTGACGTCAATGGGCCGACGGACA
>CALDHJ010000337.1 GCA_937941555.1 uncultured Granulosicoccaceae bacterium
GTTGAAGGCCTTGTCGGGCACGCTTACGGAGCTGCCAGCCGCCACCAGCGAAGCGCTGCTCGCGGCCGACCGTTTGATCAGCGGGCACGCCGGGCCGACACAACATATTTCGCAAGGGCGCGTGTTGGCCCACCTGCACCACGAAGACGGTGTTGCGCAGCTGAAGCTACAGATTGCCGACGGCTGGCACATCAACGCCCGCGAGCCCTACCAGGACTACCTCACCCCCACCGCATTCACCGTGCTCGACAACTCGGGACAAGCCCTCGCGAAGCAACCGGACGCCACGCTGCCGCCGCCACGCGACTATATGCTCGACTACAGCCCGAGCGCACTCTCGCTCTATGGCGGCGAACTCGACGTATCAATCCCGACCCCCGAAGGCAGCCATCAGCTGCAAGTCATCTTGCAAGCCTGTTCCGCCACCGTGTGCCTCGCGCCCACAACCACAGTGTTTCACCTGCCGAAATAGAACGCATCGACAAATACATGTGCGCCAGTGACCGCCGGCTGCGCGCGGTCGAGGATTCACTGACCGGGCTGCGGCGGCACGCACGCGGTGAAATCACACGCCGCTCCATGAACCGCGACATTCGCGCTACCATGGCGACCAGACCAATCCGGCCGGTCAAATTGAGAGCGTAATGACAGCCGACCACCGCCAAAAACAACTTGAACGTATGTGGACCGACGCCGTCGCCGCGGTGGGTGGTTACTCGGCCGTGAACAATCACCTCGACACCACCAAGATCGCACCGCCCTCTCGCATACTGGCTGTCGGCAAGGCCGCCAGCGGTATGGCCGAAGGCGCGCTCGCCCACTTCCCGGGCACACCGACACTGGTTGTGACCAAAACCAATCACAGTTCGGTTGCGCTTCGTGAGTGCGCTGGCGTCACCGTGATCGAATCAGCCCACCCCGTGCCCGATGAGAACAGCCTGCGCGGTGGTGCGGCTTTGCTCGACATCGCGTCTGGCGCCACGGCTGACGAGCACATACTGTTGCTGGTGTCCGGCGGCGCTTCATCACTCGCCGAATCACTGACTGAGGGTGCAGACCTCGACACCCTCAAGGCACTTAATAGCGAGATGCTGAGCCAGGGACTCACGATTGGCGCGATGAACGCCAGACGAAAAAACCTGTCCCATATAAAGGACGGCAAGCTCATCTCGGCGTCCAGTGCCCGATTTACGGTGCTCGCCATATCCGACGTCGAGGGCGATGACATCGCGACCATCGGCTCCGGCATCGGCGATCCACGCCGTGCACCCGAGCGGGCCAATGCAACCCTTATCGCCACCAACCGCATTGCGCGCGACCAGGCGGCTCACACCGCAACCGCGCTCGGGCTCACCGTACTGCGCAATGCCGAAACGCTCTACGACGATGTCTACGCCCTAGCGCCTCAACTGGGCGAAACAATACGCAACTCTGGCCCGGGTGTACTGATCTGGGGCGGAGAGCCGACTGTCGTTCTGCCTGACAACCCAGGCCGCGGTGGCCGCAACCAGGCATTGGCGCTCGCAACCGCCGAGCACCTGTCCGGTCTAAACCGGGTCAGTTTGCTGGTCGCCGGTACCGACGGTACGGACGGCCCGACTGACGCTGCCGGTGGCCTGGTCGATGGCGACACCTGGCGCGAGACGGCACGCGATGCCCTTGCACGTGCAGACGCCGGCACCGAACTCGCTGCGCGTGGTGCGATCTTCACCTCCGGCCCGACCAACACCAACGTCATGGACATCGCCATCGCGCTTGTAGAATGACACTGGATACCAGTGGGCCACCGCACGCTTCACGGTGCGGCTGCACCGACTCGGTCGATCGGTCGAATCCGGACAGCTGTTGCACCGGCACCGGGCAAATCCGTTCAATCTGTTCTGACACACGCGTCCGCGACGGTGAATCGAGCGTCTCAACAAACGCACTCCGAGCACCAAATGTGCGCAAGCTGGTGACCGGGCCCCAATAAATATCGATTTAAATGCCCGTTTATGTAAAATAATCGACAAATTTGCGTGATCAGTCGGGAGAGACACAATGCGTTTCATGGTCGGACAGGTGGGAAGCGGAACAGCGGTGTTCGCCGTCAACGGCGATCGGGCAGTCAACCTCAGTGCGGCGTTGCCCGGTATTGGTGAAGACCTCAGCGCACTGGCAGCTGACCCGGCGTTGGTCACGCAAGCCGCGGCACTGGTCGACGGCGGCGAGACAGTGGCCGTATCCAGTCTTGTGCCCGCACTGCCTATCGCACGGCCTGGCACCATCATCTGCCTCGGCCTCAACTACGTCGAACATATCAAGGAAGGCGGCTACGACATCCCCGATTACCCGGCGATCTTCATGCGTGGCCACAATTCCATCATGGCAGCGGGCGCCCCGCTGGTCAGGCCTCGGTGTTCCGAGACGCTCGACTACGAAGCCGAACTCATGGTGATCATCGGCCGCGGTGGGCGCCACATTTCAGAGGAAGCGGCCCTGCAACACGTCTTTGGCTACACCGTCTTCAACGACGGTTCTGTGCGCGAGTACCAGCGCAAGACCCACCAGTGGACGCCGGGCAAGAACTTCGACAACACCGGCGCGATCGGGCCAGTGGTGGTGACACCTGATGAGGTCCCGGCTGGCGCGGCCGGTTTGAAAATCGAGAGCCGGGTCGGTGACGAGATTCTGCAGAGTTCGAACACCGCCAACATGATCTGGTCGGTCGCCAAGACGCTATCAATCATCTCCGAATACACCACACTCGAGCCGGGTGATCACATCGCGCTCGGCACTCCACCCGGTGTCGGACACGCCAAGAAGCCCGAGCCGCGCTGGCTCAAGCCCGGTGAAACCATTGAGATCGAAATCGAGGGCATCGGTGTGTGTGCAAACCCGGTGGTCGATGAGGAGGCAACACATGCGTAACGTCAATCAGGACAATCTCACCGAGGTCTTCCTCGGCTACCTCGGCGACGACGTCAACCCGCGCCTGCGCGAGGTCATGGGATCGCTGGTTACACACCTTCACGCCTTTGCCAAAGACGTCAACCTGACCCACGACGAATGGGAGCAAGGCATTTCCTTTCTCGAGCGCACCGGAGAAATCTCCGACGCCAATCGCCACGAATTCGTGTTGTTGTCCGACGTGCTGGGCTTGTCATCTCTGGTCGACATGATCAATTCCCGATCGGAGGGCACCTCATCAAGTGTTCTCGGCCCATTCCACATTTCAGGCGCGCCCGCCCTCGAGATCGGCGGCGACATGAAAGGCGATTTCCCGGGCCCGGTTCTGGTCGCCGAAGGGGTCGTCAAGGATGTGCAGGGCAACCCGATCGAGGGCGCGACCGTCGACATCTGGCAAACCGCACCCAACGGCCTCTACTCGAGCCAGGACCCGGAGCAAGACACCTACTCCTTCCACGGTCTGCAAACCACAGGCGCAGACGGTCGCTACGCGTTCACCTCAGTCAAGCCTGTTGAATACACCGTGCCGACCGACGGTCCCGTCGGCGACATCCTGAATGCCTGCGGGCGCCACCCCTGGCGGCCGTCACACTTGCATTTCATCGTCAAGGCTGACGGCTACCGCTCGCTCGTGACCGAAGTCTTTCCCGACGACGACCCCTACCTCGATCAGGACACCGTGTTCGGCGTACGCGAGGATCTCGTCATGCACTACGAACCCATGGCGGCCGGCACCTTTCCCGAGGGTTTTGCATTGAGTGGGCAGGTCGATGAGGAGTACATTCGAATTCAATTCGACCTCACACTGGTCTCCGGCTGAACCGTGACACAGCACACTGATGTCGCCATTGTTGGCGCAGGGCCAGTTGGTACCCTGCTCGCCATTCTGCTCGGCAAACGCGGTGTCAAGGTCACATTGATCGAACGTTGGCCGACGCTCTACGACAGACCCCGTGCCGTTACCATGGATCACGAAGTCGCTCGGATTCTCGCAACCTTCGGTATCGACGCCAACGATGACCCATTGATCGCTTATTTCGACGAGCTGTATTACTGGAAAAACGCCGAGCGCGAAAACCTCCAGATCGTCGACTGGAAAAGCGTGTCGCCTTCGGGTTGGCGGGTGACCTACTGGTTCAACCAACCCGAACTCGAGACGCGCCTGCTCGGCATCGCCGCTGACATCCCCGAGATCACACTTCTACGCGGCTGGCAGGCAATCGACATCGAGCAGGATGCGTCAGGTGTCACGCTTGCTTTAAAAGAGACAGAAGAAATCCGCGGCCCAGACGGCGAATCCGATTCCGTGCGCGCCGCCTACGTTGTCGGCTGTGACGGCGCCAACAGCTTCGTGCGCGAGCGACTGGAGATCCCGGTCGTCGACAAGGGCTATTTTTTCGACTGGCTCATCCTCGACATGGTGCCGGATAGCGACTACGTGTGTTCACCGGCCCAATGGCAACTTTGTGACCCCCGCCGACCGACCACTATCGTGCCGGGTGGCCCCGGCAGGCGGCGCTGGGAGTTTATGGTTCTACCGGGTGAATCAGCTGACGAGATCGCCACCGAGGACAGCGCCTGGCGCCTGCTCGAGCCCTGGGGACTGACACCGCACAACGCCCGACTCGAGCGCAGCGCGGTCTACCGATTCCAGGCCCGCTGGGCCGACACCTGGCGACGCGGGCGCTGCCTGATCGCCGGCGACGCCGCGCACCTCATGCCGCCGTTCGCCGGCGAGGGCATGTGCGCGGGGTTCCGCGACGCGGTCAACCTCGCCTGGCGTTTGGCGGCAGTTGTGCAGGGCACGTCAAAAGACGCCCTGCTCGACAGCTACGCCACCGAACGGATCCCTCACGCCAGGCACTACATCGATTTCAGCCAGGAGCTTGGCAACATCATCTGCATCGCAGACCCCGACGAAGCGGCCGAGCGCGATCGCACCATGATGGCCGCCCTCGCTGCACGCAATGGTGAACCACTCAACCCCGATCACGTGTCGCTCGGGCCCGGTGTCCTGTGCGCAGACACGCCCGCGGCGGGCGAACTCTCGGTTCAAGGGGTCGTCGACTACGCCGGCACACGTGATCGCTTCGATCAGGCCGTCGGCCAGGGATGGTTCATCCTCGGCATCGAGGCTGATCCCGTATCAGCGCTGTCTTCGAGGCAACGCGACTGCTTCGCCCGCCTCGGCGGTCGCGTGATCACGGTCGGCGAAACCGGCGGTCCCTGGGATGTGATCGACACGGATGGCACCTACAAGCGCTGGCGCCGAGACATCAACCGCGCATTCGTGATCCTGCGTCCGGACTTCTATGTCGCCGCGACCGCAGATTCGCACACCGAACTGGCGGCGCGGTTGGATGAAATCCTGACTGGCTTGCACCTCACACAGGAACACGAGGCGGTGCACAACACACAATGAGTGGGATCGACAATTTGTGCTGGACAATGGCACGACGACTCGCCGCACGGTTGATAACAAACAAGCCTGACACCACGAGAGCTCAATCCGAACAGGCACAGCATTGCCGGATTGGATTCCCGCAATAACCGACCATCTGATGAATTCGAGACGCATCACGCACACCAACGCAATCTCAACAGGAGACTGACATGGCGATGAAGACGACACGACGGCAGGTTCTGAAAGCCCTCACGGCTGCCACAGCGGCACCGGCAATACTGACTTCCACGCGCGCCTATGCCGCCAATCCAACCATCCGCATCGGCCACGTAAGCCCACGCACCGGCCCGTTGGCCGGCTTTGCCGCGGCCGACGACTACGTGTTGAAAGGCATACAACAAGCCCTTGCCGGCGGCATTGAGAACAACGGCAAGCGCTTCAACGTGGAGATCATCTCCAAAGACAGCCAATCCAACCCGAACCGCGCGGCGGAAGTGGCTGCCGACCTGATACTCGGTGACGAAGTGGACGTGATTGTCGCCGCTTCAACACCCGACACCACCAACCCGGTGGCGGACCAGGCCGAAATCAACGAAGTCCCGTGCATCACTACCGACTGCCCTTGGCAGCCCTACTTCTTCGGCCGTAACGGCAACCCGGCCGAAGGCTTCGAGTACACCTACCACTTCTTCTGGGGACTCGAAGACGTGATCGGCAACTTTCTCGCAATGTGGGAGTCATCCGGTGCCGCGAAAAAGGTGGCCGGGCTCTTCCCGAACGATGCGGACGGCAACGCCTGGGGCCACCCTGAACTCGGTTTCCCGGCTCCGTTGCAAGCCGGCGGTTTCGAGCTGGTCGACCCCGGTCGCTATCAGCCGTTGAACGACGACTTCTCGAACTACATCAGCGCCTTCAAGGAAGCGGGCTGCGAGATTGTCACAGGCAACATGATTCCCCCGGACTTTGCGACATTCTGGAGTCAGGCCGCCCAGCAGGGTTTTCAGCCGAAAGTTGTCACCATCGGCAAGGCGCTGCTGTTCCCGTCCGTGATCGAGTCACTGGGCGAGCGGGGCAACGGCCTGACGTCCGAAATCTGGTGGACACCGTCGCACCCATTCAGTTCGTCGCTTTCGGGCGAGAGCGCAAAGACCCTAGCCGACGGCTACACCGCCGCCACAGGACGCCCGTGGACGCAACCGATCGGTTTCAAACACGCGCTTTTTGAAGTGACCCGCGATGTGCTTACCCGTGCGGAGGACCTCGACGACCCGGCAGCAATCGTGCAGGCCATCAAGTCAACCAACGTCTCAACCATCGTCGGCGACGTGAACTGGGGCGCAGGCCCGGTGCCGAACGTGACCAAGACGCCGCTCGTGGCCGGCCAATGGCAGCAATCAGGTGACCGAATGGAGTTGGTTGTCACCACCAACGACCTCGCGCCGCAGATCCCGCTCGGCGGCACATTGCAGCTGCTGAGCTGAGGGTGACGCGACGTGTCCGCACTGCTCTCGGTCTCGAATCTCAGCAAGTCCTTCGGTGCCGTCACGGTTGCTGACGACACCAGCTTCGCTGTGGAGGCCGGGTCCGCCGTTGGCATACTCGGACCCAACGGAGCGGGCAAGACGTCCCTGTTCAACCTGATCACCGGCGCACTCGCGCCGGATGCCGGCCATATCACGTTTGCCGGCCGTGACATCACCCGGCTGTCGGCGGCCCAGCGGTGCACACTGGGCATCGCGCGATCATTTCAGGTGCCCCAGCCCTTCGGCGGCATGAGCGTATTCGAGAACGCCCTGGTCGGTGCGACACAAGGCGCCAGACTGCGCGGCCAGCGGGCAAACGCCGTCGCCCTGGAGGCACTTGAATCGACCGGCCTCATGTCGGTGGCCAATCAACGAGCAGGTTCCCTGACCCTGCTCTCGCGCAAGCGACTCGAAATGGCGCGCGCACTCGCGGCCCAGCCGAAGCTGTTGCTGCTCGACGAGATTGCCGGGGGGCTGACTGACGCCGAGTGCGGCGCCCTGATCGACACCATCACCCGCGTCAACCAACAAGGCACCACGATCATCTGGATCGAGCACGTCGTACACGCGCTTCTGGCGGTGGTCGAGAAACTGATCGTGATCGACTTCGGGCGAAAGATTGCCGAAGGCGAACCGCGTACAGTACTCGACAGCCACGACGTGAAGACCGTATACCTCGGGGTCGATCCCAATGCCTGACCCGGTCCTGACGCTGTCGAATCTCGACGCTCACTACGGCGACTTCCAGGCCCTGTTCGGGGTGAACATGGAGATTGCCGCCGGCGACGTCGTCGCTATCATCGGCGCCAACGGCGCCGGCAAATCCACCTTGATGCGCTCGGTGTCCGGTTTGATGCGCAACCGCGCTGACGCGGTACTCCACAATGGCCAACCGATCGGCGACCTGCGCGCGGACCGTGTGGCACAAGGCGGTATTGCCCTGGTCCCGGAGGGTCGCCAGCTGTTTTCCTCGTTGAGCGTGGAGGAGAATCTACTGGTCGGCGGCACCGCTGGCCGACGCGGTCCGTGGAGCCTCGACGCGGTATATGCGCTCTTTCCGATTCTGCAGGAGCGCAAGCACCAGCCGTCGATTGCGTTGTCCGGTGGGCAACAGCAAATGGTTGCGATCGGGCGCGCGCTCATGGCGAATCCGGAGCTCATCCTGTTCGATGAAATCAGTCTCGGACTCGCACCGGTGGTCATTGGCGACATTTACGCTGCGCTGCCCGGCATCGTCGGCGAGGGCATGACAGCCGTGCTGGTGGAACAGGACATCTCGCGCGCCTTGTCGGTGTCCTCGCGCGTCTACTGCCTGCAGGAGGGCAAGGTGACACTGCACGGCGACACCACTGATATCAGCCGCGACGCCATAACGGCGGCCTACTTCGGGAACACAGCATGATCGAATGGCTCAACACGGTCGTGCAGGGCGTTCTGCTCGGTGGCCTCTACGCACTTTTTGCCGCGGGCTTGTCTCTGATTTTCGGTGTCATGCGGTTGGTCAACATTGCCCACGGCGACCTGATCGTGCTCGCTGCCTACATGGGGTTAACCACTACGGTACTGCTGGGTGTACACCCGGCACTGGCCCTGGTGATCGTGATGCCGTTGATCGCAGCATTGGGCTACATCCTGCAACGAGGCCTGCTCAATCACACATTGGGCGATGACATTCTGCCGCCCTTGCTTGTCACATTCGGCTTGTCGGTGATCATCCAGAACGCGCTGCTCG
>CALDHJ010000338.1 GCA_937941555.1 uncultured Granulosicoccaceae bacterium
ACGGCACATCTTGTACGTCGGGGTTGATCGTGAGCGAGGGCCGCCAGATGATCCGGGCGACGGCGATGTTGCTTTTGATGACTTCGAGCAGAAGCCAGGGCACATAGCCGATCATTTTCACGAAGGTGCGGGCACTCTGCGGGTCGAGATCGGCGAGGCCAACGCGGTTGAGCAGGTAGAACACACAGAGCACGGAGGTCGCGCCAAAGGTCAGCAGCAAGGCGTCGTAGTGGCCTGACCACGCCAGCCAGGAGAGCGTTAACGCGATCAGAGTTGTAAATTTTCTCATGCTCTTCGCCGATGGAATGTGCGGTTCGAATCTTAGCAAATGTCACAACAACAAAACGCGTGGCAATTGCATATGAACGGTGGGCCAGTCGATGTGCGCTACGAAGCAGCAGTCGCGCCTGTGGCCTGTGCCTGAAGCGGCATGGGAGAAAAATCGCTTTGCATCACCGAGGAGTGATCAGCTGAAAAGGGTGGACTAATCGGCGGCCATGCAGCCGGTACCACGGTGTCTCCGATACAAGTTAGGTGCCATTCATGAAGGTGCAGGTGTGCGGGTCGCCTTCATGTTTGCGTTATCGGGCTATCGCTGTTGCTCGCGTGCTGACAGAAAATCGCCGCTGGGCAGCGATAGGCGCTCCGGCTGTCAGTTTTTGTCCGCTGACCCCAACAGATCATGGGTCTTCATCGCGTGGAGATAGTGCTGCGCAATCAGTGCTTCACCGGACGCGTTCGGGTGGAGGCCGTCATAGGTGTGGTCTGGACTCAGAGACCGATCGATGGCGACTGTGATGACACGAGAACCGTCAGTATCAAGCGTCGCACTGAGCGTCTCGATGCCCTCGGCCAGCGACGGCAACAAGGCCGCATTCGGCCAATTGCTCTGACCGGGTCGGGCTAGCAACACAGCGACCTGCGGATTGTGTTTCCGCAGAATTGCCACGATTTCCGCGAGCTCGCCTAGTGTGCTCTCGTTGGATTGTCCCTGCAGGACGTCGTTCGTGCCCAGGTGCACCAAGGCAACGTCGACCGGGTAGTGGCTGATCCAGTCGGGCAGATCGGCAAGCACTTCGTCAGTGCGCCAGCCCCAGTGTCCTTCGTGATCGCGATCGAACGGCGTGTCGCCGACTGGATCGACGGCCGGACCGTTGCCCTTGTGGTGCCGGGTTCGTGATCCGACGAAATCGACCTGTTGGTCAAGGCCCTGCAACGCCACCCAGAGTGGATAGCGATAGCTGGCGCGGTGGCGGTCGGCTTGGGTGATTGAGTCGCCGAGCGGCAACAGATACAGGACGCCGGCTTCGCGCGTTGTGGTCTTGGTGTTCTGACCACACGCCATCAGCAAGGTGCTGACGGCGAGGATCAGGGTCAGCCGGCGCAAGGACGGCTCAGTGCGCGAGTATCTGGCTCAGGAACAGCTTGGTGCGATCGTTCTGAGGGTTGTCGAAGAATTCCGCCGGGGCGTTCTGCTCGATGATCTCACCGCCATCCATGAAAATGACTCGGTTGGCGACAGTCTTGGCGAAGCCCATTTCGTGGGTGACGCAGATCATCGTCATGCCCTCACGCGCAAGCTCGATCATGACGTCCAACACTTCCTTGATCATCTCGGGGTCGAGCGCTGATGTGGGTTCGTCAAACAACATGATCTTGGGGTTCATGCACAACGATCGCGCGATGGCTACGCGTTGTTGCTGGCCGCCGGAGAGCTGTCCCGGGTACTTGCCGGCCTGGTCGGGGATCTTGACGCGCTCGAGGTACTTCATCGCAACCGCCTCGGCCTCGGCTTTGGGCATCTTGCGAACCCAGATCGGCGCGAGGGTGCAGTTTTCCATCACCGTCAGGTGAGGGAAGAGGTTGAAGTGCTGGAACACCATGCCGACTTCACGGCGGATCTGTTCGATGTTCTTGAGGTCGTTGGTCAGCGTGGTGCCATCGACGACGATATCGCCGCGCTGGTGTTCCTCGAGGCGATTGATACACCGAATCAGTGTGGACTTACCCGAGCCGGACGGGCCGCAGATGACGATGCGTTCGCCGTGGTTGACCGACAGGTTGATGTTCTTTAGCACGTGGAAATCGCCATACCACTTGTGCATCTCGTTGATCGTGATCATCACGTCATCGGAGACTTTCATGGTGTTTTGTGCTGTATCACTCATGGTGTCGAATTCCTAACGCTTGTGGCCGGTGTGCAGCTTGTTCTCGAGGTAAATCGAATACCGAGACATGCTGAAGCAGCAGATGAAAAAGAACAGGGCGACGAAGATGTAGACCTCGGCAGCAAGACCGGCCCATTTGATGTCGGACAACGAGGCGCGGCCGATACCGAGCGGGTCGAGCAGTCCGATGATGACGACCAGGGTCGTATCCTTGAACAGCCCGATGAAGGTGTTGACGATGCCCGGGATCGAAATCTTGAGCGCTTGCGGCAAGATGATGAACCGCATGCTCTTGCCGTAGTTGAGTCCGAGCGCATCGGCGGCCTCACCCTGACCCTTCGGGATCGCCTGCAGACCGCCGCGAACCACTTCAGCGATGTAGGCCGAGGAAAACAGCGTCACCATGATCAGGACACGCAGGATCAGGTCGAAGGTGGTGCCCGGTGGCAGGAAGTAGTTGAGCATCGTCGAGGCGACGAAGAGCAGGGTAATCAGCGGCACACCACGGATGAACTCGATAAAGCAGGTGCTCAACCAGCGAATGATCGGCATCTCCGACTGGCGACCGAGTGCGAGCGCGATGCCGATCGGCATGGAGCAGGCGATCCCGGTGATGCCGATCACCAGCGTTAGCATGAATCCACCGAAGCGGGTGGTTTCAACCGGCGTGAGGCCGTAGCCGCCGACCAGCAACCAGTAGCCGATGAACGGAAACGCAAGGCTGAACCACAGCATCTTGCGGCGAGCGGGTGTCTTGTCCCAGAGGATCGGGAGCATCGCCAGCAGGAACAGAAAGAAGCACAGAATCACCCGCCAACGTTCGTCGACCGGGTAGAAACCGTAGGTGAATTGGTCGATGCGGTTGTCGATGAAGGCCCAACAGGCGCCCTGGCCGAGTTCGCGGCAATGCTCACGCGAATCGGCGACAAACACAGCGTCAAAAAACGCCCAATTGAGCATCGGCGGGATCATCAGGTACAGGATGTACGCCGTTAACAGTGTCAGCAGGACATTGAAGGGCGATGAAAACAGGTTTTTCCTGAACCAGAACAGAAGACCGCTCTGACCAATCGGCGGTTTGAGGTCTGGGTGAGTCCCAGGGGCATACTGTTGCTCGGACATGTCAGTGTCGCTCCTGAAGCTACCGTTCGACCAGTTTGATTCGGTTGTTGTACCAGTTCATCACACTCGATATCAGCAGCGACAACACGAGATAGATGCCTAGCACGATGATCATGCATTCCATCTCTCGGCCGGTCTGGTTGAGCGAGATCCCGCCG
>CALDHJ010000339.1 GCA_937941555.1 uncultured Granulosicoccaceae bacterium
CGCGAATCAACTGGTCGGCAAAAGCCGGGTAGCCGTCACTGATCAGGGCTTGTAATAAAGGGTGCTCGGGCAGGCGGGTCTGAATGATGACTTCACCGCGTCGCTCGGCGCGCCCGGCGCGTCCGGCTACCTGCAACACCGTCTGGCCCAGTGTTTCGGCGGCGCGGAAGTCGACACGGTAGAGGCCGCCGTCGGCGTCGAGCACACCGACCAGGGTCACACGCGGAAAGTGGTGGCCCTTGGCGAGCATCTGTGTGCCGACGAGAATATCGGCGTCGCCGCGGTGTGCGGTATCGAGTGCGGCGTCGAGCGCGCCCTTGCGGCGGGTGTTGTCGCGGTCAATGCGCAGCACCGTGTTGTTCGGGAAGCGGTCGCGCAGTTCGTCCTCGACGCGTTCACTGCCTTGCCCCACCTGCGCGAGTGTCGGTTCGCCACAGTGCTCGCACACCGTCGGCAACGGGCGTTCGCCGCCGCAGTGGTGGCAGTGCATGTGGCGGGTGCTGCGGTGCCAGGTCAGGTGCGCGTCGCAGCGTTGGCAGTCCACGGCCTCACCGCAGCTCTCGCACACGATCACCGGCGCGTATCCGCGGCGGTTGATGAAGATCAATGCCTGCCCACCGGCCTCGAGGTGGCGGGTCATCGTCTCGATCAGCTTGTCGCTGAGGCCGGCGCGGAGCGTGCCGCGTCGGACGTCGAGCAGTTTGATCGTCGGTGGCACCGCGCCGCCCGCACGTTCGCGCAGGTGCAGGTGCAGGTATTTCTTGTCGCGGGCGTTGCTCAGGGTCTCGAGGGAGGGGGTGGCGGTGCCCATGACCAGCGGAATGCCGCGTTCACTCGCGCGCACCAACGCCAGGTCGCGACCGTGGTAGCGCAGACCATCCTGTTGCTTGAGCGAGAGGTCGTGTTCCTCGTCGATCACGATCAGACCGAGCGCGGGCATCGGGGTGAACACGCTCGAGCGCGTGCCGATCACGACCCGCACCTGGCCGTTGCGCGCCCACTGCCAGCGTTGCAGGCGTTCACTGTCGTTCAGCGCGGAATGCAAGACTGCCACGGGCTGTTGCAGGCGTGCTGTGAAGCGCCGCACCAGCTGCGGCGTCAAGCCGATTTCCGGCACCATCACCAGCACCTGCTCGCCACGGGCGAGGACCGCTTCGATCAGGTGCAGGTAGACCTCCGTCTTGCCGCTGCCGGTCACACCTTCAAGCAGTACCGGTTGGTAGCGCCCGAGCGATTCGCTCACTGCGTCGACAGCGCGCTGCTGTTCCGGGTTTAGCGTTTGCGCGGCGGTGGGTGCGGTTTCCACCGCGGGCGGTGCAGGGGCGTCAAGCGACACCGCTTCTACCCAGCCGCGTTCGATCAGTCGTCGCGTTGCGTCGCGCCAGTTGGTGGCGTGTTCGCGGAGTGTCTCGGCGCTCTGCGGTCCGGCCTGGAGCGCGGCGAACACGCGACGTTGTACCGGTGCCCGCGCAAGCAACCGATCCAGTGCTGTGGTCGTGCACTGTGCCCCGTCTGGCGTGAGTTGCCAGCCTTCACGCTGGCGGTCGAGTGGCGTGCCGGGGTCGCGCAGCGCAACGGGCAATGCGTGGTGCAGCGCTTCGCCGATCGGGTAGACGTAGTAGCGCGAGGCAAAGTCCATGAGGTTGAGGGTTGCCGCGTCGAGGCAGGGCGCGCTGTCGAGAACCGCCGAGACACGGCGCAATTTGTCGCGTGGCACGTCGGTGTGATCGCGGGTTTCGATCAGGATGCCGAGCTTCTGACTGCGGCCGAATGGCACGCGCAGGCGGGTGCCCGGCAGGGGATCGGTGTCGACGTCAGACGGGGCGGCGTAGTCGAATAGCGTACACAGTGGCGCCGGGACGGCGACACGGTAAATGGGGTGCTGCGGCATGGCGGCATTACACCATATTGCGGCTGCTGCCAAGCGATTTCAGAGGGCGTGCAGTCATCCACAGAAACTGTGGATAACTTTGTGGATGGTCTGCGTACTATGGGCTCTCGTTGCGATATTGACGCACTTTTTTTGGGTTGGTCCAAAAGTGACCATAACATGAATATGCTATATATCAATAAGATAGAGCAATTGTCAGTGAAACGTTCAAGCTACAGCGCAAAAGTAGTTGTTTTTCTGACACCTCGGGCCGTTGTGAATAAAGTTAAAAAATCGCTTGCCATGTTGGTAAAAATTTGCGTTTGGCTGGTCGCATCGGAACGTGCCGTTATGCAGCACTACAGGGTGTCTTAGTGGAAGGCCACTTATTGCTTGAGGCAACCTCTTTGCCCTATGATGGCGGGCTCGGTTCGGGGTGTAGCTCAGCCTGGTAGAGCACTGTCTTCGGGAGGCAGGGGCCGGAGGTTCGAATCCTCTCACCCCGACCATTTCAACGCGGTCCCGCCCGCAATCGCCACGGCGCCACATCTCCGATCGGCAGTCCCCCTGTTTCGAAGCGGCCTAGATCAGCCCATGTGCGGCACTGCACCCGGGTGCAACGGGACCTCCATCAGGTCCTCGCCCCAAATGATCCGCCCCGCGTAGACCTCGGCCATTTCGCTGATGCAGCGTTCGCGCACGCCGTGGGCGTCCATCTGCGGCGTGAAGTGCGTGGTTACCAATGTCTTGACGTTGGCCTCGGCTGCGGTGCGGGCGGCTTCGAGGTGGCCTGAGGACGTCTGCCGTTTGTCGGCGGTAAAGGTGCCGGAGATGAAGTAACACATGTGGATGAGAAGGTCGGCGTCTTGCGCCAGGTCGAGAATGCCCTCGCACTGGCCGGTGTCGCCCGAGTAGACCAAGACGCCCTCGTTGGTCTCGAGCCGAAAGCCGTAGGGTTCGATCTGGTCCGGCTGGTGGAAGACCTTTCGCACAGTGACCTTCCAGTTATCGCTTTCGATCACTTGGCCATCAAACAGCGCCGTGATGTTCGGGGCCGGGCGCTTGCGCGGCAGCACGCCGCCGCGGTTGAGGTACACACGTTGGCTGCCGGCCGAGTTCATGCGGCCGTCGAGATCGTTGTGGTACACGCCGTTCTCGCCGAACAAGAGGTCCGACATCCGTTGCATGTAGGCCGGCGCGTAGACGTTTAGGTCCGGGATCTGCCCCGCGCCCTGGTCCCAGCGGCTGTGCACCAAACGCGGGAAGTCCAGGCAGTGATCAGTATGCAGGTGCGAGAAAAACACGGTGTTGAGGTCCACCGCCCGCTTGCCCGCGCGCAGGAAGTTGGCGTGCGCTCCGGCGCCGTGGTCGAACACCAGCATCTCGTCACCGATCTCGACCAGGTAACCTGAGCTCGCGCGGTTCAACATTGGCACGGGCGAGCCCGTGCCGAGCAGTGTCACTTTCATGGTGCCTCCTGTTGGGAATGTGGACGAGGACGGCGTTAACGGTCTGCCAACTGCCGCACCGTCATTGGCAAAGGGGGTTGGAAACCGATCATCGGCGCCAGCGTTTGCACGAACTGTATCAAGTGAAGATCGCTGCGTTTGCGGCCAATCAACTGAACACCGCAGGGCATACCGTCAGGCGTACTGGCAACTGGAAACGCGAGCGCGGGCAACTGCAGTGCCGGGGTCAGTTCGATCGGGGTCCAGTCTTCGTGGATGCCGTCGGCGGTGGCCTTGGCGGCGAAGGGCAGCTGTGTTGTGGTGGGCCACAGCAGAACATCGCAGGTCTCGAAAAACCGTTCCACCGTGTGGATGGCACGGTCGCGCGTGCGCATGGCGTCGCGCAGTTGGTCTGCAGTCACCGCGTTGCCGCGCGCAGTGGCAGCGACAAGTTCGGGGGAGAACTGCGCGGGCGCTCGACTGATCTGTTCGCCGAGTTTGCAGCTCACGCCGAAGGCGCGCAGTGTTGCTTGTGCGGCGTGAAGGCCACTCAGATCCGGCTCGGCTTCGATTACCTCGGCGCCGACGTCTGTCAGCAATTGCCGCAGTGGCGAGAGCGCGGCGACCACGGCTTCGGACGTGCGTGCGCCAGCCGGGGTCAAGCACCAGGCAATGCGCAGGCCCTGCAAGGGGTTGGCACCTGCGACCAAGGCGTCTGGCATATCGCTGAGTGGCGCGCGGCGCGGCGCACGCATCGCATCGAAGCACAGCGCGAGGTCATCGGCCGTGCGCGCCATCGGGCCGATCACATCGGTGCCTTCGAAGGGATCGATCTTCGGCCAGTTCGGCACCACGCCGCTTGTGGGCCGCAGGCCGTAGAGGCCGCACCATGCCGCGGGACCGCGAATGGACCCGGCGATATCGCTGCCGTCCGCCAGCGCAACGAAATGCGCTGCCAGCGCCGCGGCCGAACCGCCCGACGAGCTGCCGACCGTCTTGGCGGGATTGAGCGGGTTGCGCGTGAGGCCCGCAATCGCGTTGTCGGTCTGGCCGCCGTGGCGCCCGTGGCCAAGCTCCGGCAGGTTGGTTTTGCCGAGCACGATGGCGCCGGCGTCCAGCAGGTTGTCGACGTGCGCGGCGTTGACGGTAGCGATGTCATCGGCGAAAGCACGTGATCCGCGTGTGAAACGCAAGCCTGCCACCGGTGCCGAGTCCTTGATGCCGATCGGCAGACCGAAGAGCGGCCCGGAGACCGCGCTACGCCGGTGTTGCGCATCCAGCGCGTCAGCTCGTGCACGGGCGCCGGCGAGGTCGAGGGTGATGAAGGCGTTAACGGTGGCGTTGTGTTCTTCGATTGCAGCAACGTGCGCATCGAGCAGCTCACGCACTGAAACGTCTCGCCGGCGAATCAGGGCGGCTTGCTGGCTGGCAGACAAGTTGTTGAGCACGCAGGGCACTCCACTGGAAGGCGGTGCCATCTAGAGTAGACCCGGTGCAGCTGCGCCATCCAGCGCATTCGCACAGGACCCGCGTGGTCCTTGTGCGATCCGCGGTTGCGGTTTGTTGTCCGGCCTCAGCCGTCGAGCAAGGCCGGTAGTGTCAGCGAGATGGCCGGCACGAAGGTGATCAGCATCAGCGCGACGAAGATCGCGAGGTAGAAGGGCCAAATGGTCCGCACAGCTTTCTCGATCGGTAGCTTCCCGACGGCACATCCGACGAACAGACAGGTTCCGACCGGCGGCGTGCAGAGGCCGAGACCGAGGTTGACCAACAGGATCATGCCGAACTGCAGCGGGTCGATGCCGAGTGCAGCCATGACGGGCAGGAAGATCGGGGTGCAGATCAGAATGAGTGCGGCCAT
>CALDHJ010000340.1 GCA_937941555.1 uncultured Granulosicoccaceae bacterium
CAGACCGGGGCGTGCTTCAAACAGGAACTCGCTTGCGTCGTTCAGAGCGTTGTCGAAAGCGCCTAGAGGAATGAGTATTGCGAGTGCGACGACCGTTCCCGGTATGGCATAACCGCTGGTGCAAAAGCGAATGGCGAACAGGATCGGCTTGCCCGGTTGGCTGCGTTGTGCAATCACCAGCACGAGGGCGGGCAACAACACCACGAAGGCGCTCAGCAGCGCGAGTGAGAGACTGTTCCAGAGAAGGGTGAGGAAGGCTGGATCAAGTGCCGTGCGCCAGTCATTTGCGGCGTGCAGGCTCAACTGCACTGCCGGAATCGCAAACCCCAACAGAACGGGCAGGGCGCACAGAAACGACACCAGCCATTGCCGGCCAACACTGGGCGTGCTCAACGTGGCGGGCTGCAGTCGCTCGGTGGTGTGGTGGTAGCGCGATTGGCGTCGTGAGTAACGCTCCAGTGCGAGCAGCAGGACGACAAAGCCCAGGAGCACGGCTGATAGCTGCAGTGCTGCAGTGGTATCGAACAAACCGAACCAGGTTCTGAAAATACCGGTCGTGAACGTCGACACGCCAAAGTACTCGACCGTGCCGAAATCCGCGAGAGTCTCCATCAATACAAGTGCAAGGCCGGCCAGAATCGCCGGGCGCGCGAGCGGCAGAGCGACGCGCCAGAATGCCTGGTAGGAAGAGCAACCCAGGGTGCGGCCAGCGTCGATGGCACACATCGACTGGTTGTTGAAGGCCGCTCGCGTCAGCAGGTAGATGTAGGGGTACAACACCAGAGACAAGACGATGATCGCGCCACCGAGTGAACGGATGGCGGGAAAGTGGTAGTCGTGCGGTCCCCAATCGAACAGGGCTCTGAGTGTGCTTTGGACTGGGCCTGCAAATTCGAGCAGATCGGTATAGCTGTAGGCGAGGATGTACGCCGGCATGGCCAGTGGCAGCAATTGCGCCCATTCAAGCCAGTTGCGCCCCGGAAACGACAGGGTGCTCAGGAACCACGCTGTGCCGACCCCGATAACCGTGCTCAAGATCGCGACACCCAACATTAGTATCAGCGAGTTGCGCACGTAAGTCGGGAGCATCGAACCGACGATGTGCGTCCAGTTCTCGCTGCCCCCCTGGAAGATGTGGGCGACCACGGTCAGCAAGGGCGTCGCGACAATCAACGCGATGGCAGCGGTTGCGACATGCCAGATCGAGATCTGGCGTGCGCGTACTGCTCGGGTGCGAACAGCCGGATGCCAAGCGCTGGTTGCCCGCGTAATCACCGCAGACCTGCGGGCTGTTGTGGGGGTGGCTCGAGCTCATTCCGGCCGGTAGTGGCGGGTGTGAATGAAAGCTCGAGCCACATGCTGCGTTTACTCCCAGCCGGCCGCGTCGAAGGCCCGGACCGCTTCGGCGTTGCGCTTGCCGAGCACGGAGACGTTCAGCGTGTCACCGTCGAAAGTGCCGAAAGACGCGACCAGATCGCTCGGGCTGATGCCATCGCGAACGGGGTATTCGTGGTTCGTGCTGGCATACCAGGACTGGGCTTCGTCACCCGCGAGGAACTCGATCAGCGCCTGGGCTTCGTCGCGGTTCGGGGCGTGTGCCGTGACCCCGGCGCCACTAATGTTGACGTGGGTGCCGCGGTTGTCCTGGTTTGGAAAGTGGACGCGAACAGCGGCGCCGGCCTCGCGTTGCTCTTCATCGCTGAGCATGATGCCGAGATAGTAGGTGTTGACCAGCGCGACGTCGCACTCACCCGCAGCCACCGCCTTGATCTGAGCGCGGTCATTGCCCTGTGGGTCGCGGGCCATGTTGCCGCGCACCGCTTGGGCCCAGCTGGTCGCGGTGTCGATACCGTGGTGTTCGATCAGGGACGCCATGAGAGATTGGTTGTAGATGTTGCCCGATGAGCGGACACAAATTCGCCCGGCCCACGCGGCATCGGCGAGTGACTCATAGTCGCCGAGTTCGCTCTGGGCGACGCGATCGGGGTGATACACCATGACCCGAGCGCGGCGAGAGAGGCCGAACCAGGAATTGTCCGGCGCCCGGAAAGCGGCCGGGATTCGGTCTTCCAGCACGTCGGACTCGACAGCCTGAAAGAGCCCGAGGTCGCTCGCCAAGACCAGCCGGCCGGCGTCGGTCGTGATCAGCAGGTCGGCCGGGGAGTTGCGGCCCTCGGCACGCAGCCGCTCAATCAGCGCATTGGCCTTGCCCGTGAGCAGATTGACGGATATGCCGGACTGCTCGGTGAAGCGGTCGAGCAACGGCTTGATCAGCGACTCGTTGCGTGCGGAATAGACATTGACCTCCGCGGCCTGGGCAGCGGTGTTGAGTACGGCGGTGCCCAGCAGGATGGCGAGGCAGGCGATTCGACGGTTCATGGAAGGTTCCGGAGACGATAGGAGGAGTACTCATTTAAAACTAAATGAGAATCATTATCAAGACCAATCGCATTTCGATTCAAATTTTACGACAAATCGGCGTGATGCATCAATTCTTCAATGGGCGGCCGCCACCGCGGCGCGCAATCGCTCTCTGGAGTCAGGCGACTGGCCGGCAGGTGGGTGTGTGCTTTTGTGGTGTTGCAGTCTTTCCATGTGTACCCGGATCGGGTGGGGCATCGCGGTATACTCCGTGCCAACCTGGAACAAAACGGAATTCGGATGGCTCAGCCTGCTGGCGCTCACGATACGGTGTTGCTTGAACGCTTGGAATCTCTTGAACGTCACCTCGCACGGGAGAATCCCGTGCTGGTCGAAACGGTCAAGTCGTTCCGTGAACTCGATGAAGTCGGGCACACGATGGCACTGTTGGCGCCGTCGGAGTCCTACGCGGCGCAAGTGCCCTGGTGGCCGCTGGTGTCGATTCTCGGAACCTTTTCATCTGGCAAGTCGAGCTTCATCAATTGGTTTACCGGCGCCAGCCTGCAAAGCACCGGCAACCAGGCCGTCGACGACAAATTCACGGTCATCTGTTACAGCCGTGACGAACCCGGGCGTACGCTACCCGGACTCGCGCTCGACGCCGATCTGCGTTTTCCGTTCTTTCAGATCAGCAACGAAATCGAACGTGTCGCGTCCGGTGAAGGGCGTCGAATCGATTCCTACCTGCAGCTCAAGACCAGCAATTCGGAGGCGGTGCGCGGGAAGATTCTGATCGATTCGCCCGGATTCGACGCCGACCAGCAGCGCACATCAACCCTGAAGCTCACCGATCAGATCATCGATCTCTCCGACCTGGTGCTGGTGTTCTTCGACGCCCGTCACCCCGAGCCCGGGGCGATGCAGGACACGCTCAAACACCTTGTCAGCGATACGATCGCCCGATCGGATTCCAACAAGTTTCTCTATGTCCTCAACCAGCTCGACACCACGGCCCGGGAAGACAACCCCGAGGACGTCGTGGCTGCGTGGCAACGTGCCCTTGCCAGTGCCGGCCTGACAGCGGGCAAGTTCTACACGATCTACAACGCTGATGCGGCGATGCCGATCGAAGACGAAGCGTTGCGCAACCGTTTTGAACGCAAACGCGCCACCGATATGGCTGCCATTGAGGAGCGTATCAAGCAAGTTGAGGTCGAGCGCTGCTACCGGATTGTCGGTGCGTTGGAAAAGCAGGCCCACTTCATTGCTGAGCAGGACGTGCCGGCAATCCAGGGCTTGCTCGGACAATGGCGTCGATGGGTTCTGATAGGTGATGCGGTTTTTCTTGCGGTGGTGACGGCGCTAACGGTTGGCATGGCTGTCTGGGCCGGCTTCGATTTCGGCAGCTGGAGCCTCGGACTGGTCGGCGGAGCACTCGGTGCATGGGCACCGATCGCGAGCATTGTCATCGCGTTGTTGGTCTACCACTTCTGGCTTCGTGGCTTCGTGCACCGCATGATGCAAAAGCGCATGCACCGAGATGACGACCTGCGGTACAGCCATGCGCTCAAGCGCAACACCCGTTGGTGGCGGAGTGTGTTCTGGAAACGACCGGCAGGCTGGAACAACGGTGCCCGCAAAGACCTCAAACGCGTGCTCGAGCAGTCAACGCGGTTCGTGCAGAAGCTCAACGACCGCTTTACCAACCCGAGCGGCGTGGATGGCATTTAGCGCGTCATTGGACTGCTGAACCCGCAACTTGTGTCTTGCGGGTCAGCAGCTTTCAGGGCCGGAGAGGGGCTTATACGCTTCCTCGAATTTTCTCATCCACCGCGAGCGTTGCGGTCGCGACTTCGATGACTTCCTCAAACGGAATCGGGCTTGTCTTGCCGTTTTTGACCGCGTCGAGAAAGGCCGCCACGCATTCCGCAACCCCTTTGTCCTGACGGCGGGTCTTGAACTTTTTCAAGCCATTTACGCCGAATCCGGTTGTTGTCATGAAGTTGTCGATGCGGATGATCTTGCTGTCGTAGTAAGTTTCGATTCGCTCTTTGGGTGACAAGGCCGATCCGTTGGCAAAGTAGTGAATCGAGCCGATCGAGCCATCCTCAAAGGTGAGGGTGATGATCGCTTTGTCTTCGAGGACCTCATCGTTCGACTGCCCGACGCAGACGCCATTGATAGAGGTGATGGGGCTGCCACAGAGGTACCGCATCAGATCGATGTAGTGGCATGCCTCTCCGACAATGCGCCCACCACCCACTTCAGGATCTTGAATCCAGTGTGAAGCGGGTATGGCGCCAGCATTCATCGTGAAATTGAACGTGGCAGCACCTGAGCGGCTATCCAGGTTTTCTTTCATTTTCTGGACATGGGGTGAGAAACGCCGATTGTATCCAACCATAACGACTGGGGCTTTGCCTTCCGCCGCTTTGGATTCCCACGCCTGTTTGAGTGCGTCGATTTCAGACTGTTTGAGCGCAATGGGTTTTTCGACATACACGTGCTTGCTGTTGTTGATG
>CALDHJ010000341.1 GCA_937941555.1 uncultured Granulosicoccaceae bacterium
CACAGCTTGCCGATCCGCTCACGCTGTTCTTCGGTGATGCCCGGCGCCGGCGCCTCTTCCACCACTTTCTGGTGTCGGCGTTGCATTGAACAGTCGCGTTCGCCCAAGTGAATCGCGTTGCCGTGGGTGTCTGAGAGCACCTGGAATTCGACGTGACGCGGCGCACCCAGGAATTTCTCCATGTACACGACGTCGTTATTGAATGCCGCCTTGGCTTCTGCCCGCGTGAGTCGGATCGACTCGTTCAGCTCGTCGGCCGACTGCACCACGCGCATCCCTCGACCGCCTCCACCACCAGAGGCTTTGATCAAAACCGGGTAGCCGATACCCTCGGCGATTTTGAGATTCGAGTCGTCATCGTCGTCGAGCGGGCCACCCGATCCCGGCACGCATGGCACGCCAACTTCCTGCATCGCGCGAATCGCTGCAACCTTGTCACCCATGGTGCGGATCAGCTTGGCTGTCGGACCAATGAAGGTGAAGCCACTCGATTCAACGCGCTCGGCAAAGTCGGCATTCTCAGAAAGGAAGCCATAGCCCGGGTGAATCGCGTCACTGTTGGTGACTTCGGCCGCGGCAATGATCGCCGGCACGTTGAGGTAACTTTGGGCTGATTGCGGCGGTCCGATACAAACCGCTTCGTCGGCGAGGCGCACGTGCTTGAGATCGCGGTCGGCTGTCGAATAGACCGCGACGGTGCTGATACCCAGATCCCGACAACAGCGCATGATGCGCAAGGCTATTTCGCCGCGGTTGGCGATCAGAACTTTCTTGATCATGGCGTCGTTCCGATCACGGCTCGATGACAAACAGCGGCTGGTCAAACTCGACGGGCTCGCCGTCGTTGACCAGGATGGCTTGCACCGTCCCGCTGAATTCGGCCTCGATCGGATTCATGATCTTCATGGCTTCGATGATGCAGAGCGTATCGCCCTTGGTCACCGTCTTGCCCACCTCGGCAAACGGGGGCGTTCCGGGCGCAGCCGATCGGTAGAAAGTGCCGACCATGATCGATTTGACGATCTCGCCGGGGGGCAGATCGCTCGCAGCGGCGGGTGCGGGTGCCGCTGGCGCGGCGGGCGCGGCAAAGGCGGCTGGCGGTACAGCAACCGGCTGCGCGACAGGCGCGGCGGCAACAGGCTGCATGGCTACAGGCGCCGGGTGCCCACAGGTGATACGAACCGACTCCTCACCCTCCCGAATCTCGATCTCGGCAATGTCCGATTCCTCGAGCAGCTCGATGAGCTTTTTGACTTTTCTGATATCCATGGATCAACCTGTTTTAGCGAAACGTCCACCGCATGGGTGGCCCCACTGGTCACCCGACACGACGGGCTGAGAACGGCAAAAAGTGGGTGTGCGGAGTATACCAACAGGATAGACAAGATCGAGTATTTTAAGACCCTTTTTAAACCTATTCGGGACGAATTCAGTGCCGATCAACGCAACAGCCCGCCATTTCGGCGACGGGAGAGACATGACGAAATCGAATGAATTGCCGTCGCAGGATGCCGTGCTGGACTTCTGGTTCGGCAAAATCGAGGATGGCGACGTCACTGATCACAGCAAACGCAAACGCTGGTTCAACAGCACACCTGAATTCGACGAGACGATTCGCTCGAATTTTTTGCATCTGTACGAACAAGCTCTCTCAGGTGGACTGCCATCGTGGCAAGACACCGCCAGTGGCTCGCTGGCCCTGGTGGTGGTTCTGGATCAGTTCCCGTTGAACATGTTCCGGCGCTCAGCTCGAGCCTTCGAGTCTGAGCATGCGGCCGTCGCCGCGTGCCAACACGCGTTGCTTCACGCGCAGGACTCCGAGCTGTCGGTGGTTGAGCGAACTTTCCTCTACATGCCGCTCATGCACGCTGAATCCGCCGAATTACAGGCGGAGTCAGTACGGTGCTACACCGACTTGGCCGCGCAAGCGCCGCCCCATCTGAAAGAGATGGCGGAACACACAGCCAAATTCGCCCGAAATCACCGGGACATTGTCTCCCGATTCGGGCGATTCCCACACCGAAACCCGGTGCTTGGGCGGACGAACACCCCAGCTGAATCGGAGTACCTTGCCGAGGGCCCGTCCAGCTACGGACAATGAACTGCGCTTGAAACGTATCCAGAAGCCGCCTCCAGGCGCTAAAATGGTGGATTGGCTGCGACTTCGCGGCGATCAATCGACATCAGTCGATTCCACCTGCAACCCGGTGCTCCGCTATGCGGACCGGACGCCACCTCCACCTGCACCACGAGACCACCATGCCTGTGCACACACAGTCCAGTTACACCAAAGAGGAACTCGTCGCCTGCGGTCACGGAAAATTGTTCGGGCCAGGTAACGCGCAACTTCCCAAAGACAACATGCTGATGATCGATCGCATCACCCACATCTGTGCCGATGATGGGGAGCACGGCAAGGGCAGCATCGTTGCCGAACTCGATATCAACCCGGAATTGTGGTTTTTCGACTGTCACTTCCAGAATGATCCGGTGATGCCGGGCTGCCTCGGCCTCGACGCCATGTGGCAGCTGGTCGGCTTCTTTCTGGGTTGGAAGGGCAACCCAGGCCGAGGACGCGCGCTCGGTGCCGGCGAAGTGAAATTCACAGGCCAAGTGCTACCAAACGTGAAAAGCGTGGTGTATCGACTCGATCTGAAACGCGTGATCGAGCGCAAATTGGTACTCGGTATCGCCGACGCCACACTTGAGGCTGACGGCGAAACCATCTACACCGCCAAAGATCTTCGGGTCGGTCTTTTTCAGCCCTCCGATCTCTGAAGATCACATCCACCGAACCGGCAAATCGCCCCATCATGAATTCACCGGAGCCCGCATGAAACGCGCCGTCATTACAGGTATGGGAATCGTCTCCAGCCTTGGCAATTCAGTCGAAGCTGTCACCGAGTCCCTGCGCGAAGGGCGTTCGGGAATCTCGGCAAAACCGGAATACACTGAACGCGGCATGCGGTCTCAGGTGGCCGGCCAGCCGGATATTGATCTCGCCGAACACATCGACCGCAAGACATTGCGTTTCATGGGACCTGCTGCAGCATACGCCTATATAAGTATGCAGCAAGCCGTGGCGTCAGCTGGCCTCGACCCCGAAGCCTTGGCAAACCCGCGAATCGGCATCATTGCAGGATCCGGTGGCGCCTCCTCGGCCAGCCAGGTAGAAGCGGCAGACATCCTGCGAGACAAGGGCATCCGCCGTGTCGGACCCTACCGTGTCACACAGACCATGGGCAGCACCGTGTCAGCCTGTCTCGCAACGCCGTTCCACATCAAAGGCGTCAACTACTCGATCTCGTCAGCCTGCTCGACCAGCGCGCACTGCATCGGCAACGCCCTCGAACAGATCCAGCTCGGCAAACAGGACATTGTTTTCGCAGGCGGTGGCGAGGAAGAACACTGGACCATGAGCTGCCTTTTCGACGCGATGGGTGCGATGTCGAGCAAATACAACGACGACCCCACTCGTGCGTCTCGCGCCTACGACGCCGATCGCGACGGCTTCGTCATCGCGGGCGGCGGTGGCATGCTGGTCGTGGAAGAGCTTGAACACGCCAAGGCCCGTGGCGCGACCATTCTGGGCGAAGTTGTCGGTTACGGTGCTACGTCCGACGGCCACGACATGGTCGCACCGTCCGGTGAAGGTGCCGAGCGTTGCATGCGACAGGCCATCGCGACGACAGAAGGCAAGATCGACTACATCAATGCCCACGGTACCAGCACCCCTGCCGGCGACATCCCGGAACTGGAAGCCGTGCGCCTGGTGTTTGGCGACGACGCGCCACGCATCAGCTCCACCAAATCGCTCAGCGGGCATTCACTCGGCGCAACGGGCGTTCAGGAAGCGATCTATTCGCTGCTCATGATGCAAGGCGATTTCATCGCCGCTTCCGCCAACATCGAAAACCTCGACCCGGCAGCAGAAGGCTTCCCGATCGTGCGCGAGCGGGTCGACAACGCAAATCTGCAACGCGTGATGTCAAACAGTTTCGGCTTTGGCGGCACCAATGCCAGCCTGGTTTTTCAGCGATTCAGCTGACCGGTGACGTCAATCTGCCTGCTGACCCGCCATCGCAACGGCCAGCTCCGCAGCAACCTGCGCGTTGTG
>CALDHJ010000342.1 GCA_937941555.1 uncultured Granulosicoccaceae bacterium
GACGATCTGTTTCTGGCCGATTGCGCCGCACTCGCGCCGGATTTTCTGCCCGCTCACGGCCATGGGGACGCGCTGAGCTTCGAGTGGAGCGTTGGCGGCAACCGCATTTTCACCGATCCGGGTGTATTCGAGTATGCCGATGGCGACATGCGCGCCTACTCCCGCGCAACGTCTTCACACAACACCGTGACAATCGACGAACAGGACCAAAGCGAATTCTGGAAGTCCTTTCGGGTCGGTCGCCGGGCGCGCATTACCGCCTGCCGCCACACAACAACTGACGACGGCTTCGCGCTTCAGGGCGCGCACGACGGCTACACCCGCCTCGAGGGTGCACCAACGCACCAACGCGCGTTCACTGTCACACCGGACGCTGTCTCCTTTACCGACACCGTGACTGGCGGATCTGGACAGGCTTGCGTTTCGACATTATTGCTTCACCCGGACTGCAGCGTCACACTCGACGGAGATACCGCCGCGACCGTGACAAATGGCAGCGTCACGGTGCGCGTCGAAACCGACGCCCGGATGCGGCTCGAAAAGGCGAGTTACCACCCCGACCACGGACACCACCTCGACACACACCGCCTGGTGACCGAGCTCGGCAAGGCAGACGGCTCTCTGACGCACGAGACCCGCCTGACGGTTCAAAATCGCTGAAAAACCGGCGCGCGATGCGCCGATCACACTGCACCAACTCACATCCGGCGCCCTCAACTGACGGCGCCACATCGACACGCCTTGCGCAGGCACACAATACCGAACCATCGCTGCTAGACTGCGTGCCCGCCAGCATCAGTGCGCGCCGATGTCCCGCCAACAGCTCCGAATCGAAACCCGCAGGACACTGCGGGTCGCACTGCCGCTGATCGGTGCACAGCTGCTGCAGGTCAGCAACGGACTCGTGGACACGCTGGTCGCCGGTCGCATCGACAGCGAGGCCCTTGCCGCCGCCGGACTGGGCGCAGCATTGTGGTTCATCGGATTGATCACTTGCATCGGCCTGCTCGCCGGCCTCTCACCGAGCATCGCCCGCATTCTCGGCGAGCGCCGCAGACGCGATGTGGGCGAGCTGTTCCGACAGGGTCTGTGGCTGGCGCTCACACTCGGGTTGCTCGTAACCGGGCTCCTTCTGCTCGGTGCATCGCAGCTCGACCACAGCTCGCTCGATCCGGTCCTTGCCGCACGTGTCCCGGAATACCTGATCCCGGCGGCTTTCAGTTTGCCGGCAGCTGCGATCGTCATCGCGTTGCGCAACCTGTGCGAGGCCGATGGCCGAACCGCGGTAATGCTCTGGGCTCAGGCCATCGGGCTCGGCGTCAACATCGTCGCCGATCTGGGGCTGGGTCTTGGCTGGTTCGGCATGCCGGAAATTGGTCTGGCCGGGCTCGGTTGGGCCACGACAGCCGTGCAGTGGACGATGGCGTTGGTCTTGATGCTCTGGGTGGCCAGCCCGCGCATGGCGCGCTATCAGATCTTCGATCGCTTCTCCGCACCCGATCCGCGTGCGCTCGCCACTCTGTTGACACTGTCCATTCCGATCTGGCTGGCGCTCTTGTTCGAGGCCGGCCTCTTTACGGCAACTGCCGCACAAGCCGGTGTGCTCGGCGTCCTGCCATCCGGTGCCCACAACATCGCCATCGGGGCGACGTCGTTCGCCTACATGCTCCCACTGGGCTTGTCGCTCGCCCTGACCGCGCGCGTCGGGCGCGTACACGGACGCCGCTACGTGCCCGCTATCCGCTTGCGCATCGTGAGCGGTCTGCTGCTCACCGCCGTGCTCGCAGGCTTCACTGCGGCATTGCTGTTCTTTTTCAGGTCGCCAATCGCCGCGCTCTACACAGCTGACCCGGCCCTGCAACAGCTCGCGGCCAAGCTGTTGTTGCTCGCTGCCGTCTTCCAATTGTCCGACGGCATGCAGGCCACCTTGTTCGGCATTCTGCGCGGCTTGCACGATACCCGGGCACCGATGTTGATCAACGCATTTTCCTACTGGTGCGTCGCTTTCGGGCTTGGCTACTGGTTCGCCCACCACGCGGGTTTCGGCGTCGAGGGGCTGTGGTTCGGGCTGATCATCGGCCTGACACTGAGTTCGATTTTGCTCGGCGTACGCGTAGCCTGGGTGGTCAGGCACTACGGCCTCACAGCAACAACTGCGCACTGATTCTCGGCCTACTGTGAGCGGCCGAGCGTGACAGTCGGCCAAGGCGCGGTATCCCGGCCGATCAGAGCGCTACACTAGAAGCCACTGCACCCCACGCCCCGCACGGAGATTTCGCCATGTTCCGCTCACTGAAGCGATATGTTGCCCTCGCGATCGCAGTCGCGTCGCTGACGCTCGCCGGTTGCGCTGCCACCACGCGTTCAATTGACCCCACCAGCGACATCCAATACGACGCGCAGTACAGCTTCTCGGACAAGAACGCGATCGTAAAAGACCTCACCGACAGCCTGCTCAGTCGCGCAGCCTACGGGTCGGGCGAAACACCCATTCTGGTGGTCTACGACGTCGTCAACGAAACCAGCGAACACATCAGTACCAGCGGCATCACTGACGACATCCGCCTGGCGCTGTTGCAATCCGGGCGCTACCGCTTCATCAGCCGCGAGCAGCGTGCAAATCTCAAGGCGGAGCTTGCCGAACAAGGTGCCTCAGCTCAGCGTGAAGCCAGTGCCCGCAAACTCGGAGCCCAGCTCATTCTCGCCGGCAGCCTGAGATCGATCGAGAAGAAGCAACCTCGCCAGTGGCGCCTCAACCGGAAGAAGCTGGTCTACTACAGCCTGAACCTCGAGCTCACGGATATCCAGACAGGCGAAATCCGCTGGGCTGACAAAGCCGAACTGGCACGCGAATCGTCGCAACCCATCATCGGTTGGTGATGCAGGCCGGTTTTTCCGCCACCCGACAGCGCCTGCGCTCTCTTGTTGCAGCCACGCTTGCACTCTTGGCAAGTGGCTGCGCGACGCCGATCTTCGATCAAGCGCGCGCGCTACACCACGGTGGCGATTCAGCCGCAGGGCTCGCGGTGCTCGAGTCGGCACGCGACTCGATTCCCGATCGGGACAGGCTGCTGTTACTGCTCGAACAGGGCACACTCGCACTCTACAGTGGCGATCCCGATGCCGCCGCACAACATTTCGTTGCGGCATCCGACTACATCGAAGAACACGATCGCATCAGCCTGCGCGATGAGACTCGCGCCCTGCTCACCAACGAGGCCACCACTCGCTACACCGGCGAAGCCAACGAAAAGCTGCTCGCCCACACCTATGCCATGCTTGGCTTTCTACTGGCAGGCAAACCCGAGAGTGCCGCCGTGGAGGCGCGCCGTGCCAACAAGCGGTTGAGCGAACACGACGATGCGCTTGTGGGCGCGCAGTTCACACGCGCGCTGATGGCACTCAGTTTCGAAATGGCGGGGCAATTCAACGACGCCTACGTGGCAGCACGCGCTCTACCTGCAGCCACGCTCCCCGCGACCACCAAACGGCTGGCTGCCCGACTCGGCAGTACAGACCCGCGGCCGGCGGTGCCAGAAGCGCTCGAGAATGCCACAGGCAGCGCACGCGGGGAGCTGGTTCTTGTCGTGGCGAGCGGCCAGGCACCCCGGAAATATTCCAGTCACCTGCACAACGGCATCGACTGGCAGATCGCATTTCCGGCCTACCGAAGCCGCGTCTCGCCACCCGGAAAACTGCGACTGCAATTCGACTCAGGCGGCACGGGGGCTTACGACGCTGTGAGCGAGGCCGCTACCACCGATCTCGACAGCCTCGCTCGGCGTGCACTCGAAAAGCGCGCAGGCACGCTGCTGCTGCGCCAGGGGCTGCGACTGGCCGCCAAGCACCGTCTCGTCGATGAGTTGCAGTCGAAGGACGACCTCGGGTCTCAGCTGCTCGCTTTCGCGATCATTGCATCGGAAGTTGCCGACACGCGGGGTTGGTACACCCTGCCTTCACGTCTCGAGCTGCGCCGTGTCCCGGTGCCGCCAGGTGCAACAACCTTGACTGCGACCGTCAACGGCACTGCGCAAACCATCGACCTGACCCAGATGCCGTTCGATCGCGGGCCAGCATTGACCCTGTTGAGGTTTTAGCGACCCCGCCAAGCGCTTTCGCCTCAGCCTGATCAGACCCGGTCGCCGTGGCAGACACTGCACGGCAAGGTGATCTCGATCCGGCTGCCGTGTGCCTTGTCCACCGCGCGGACAGACCCGCTGTAGTGATCAACGAACTGCTTGACGATCGCGAGGCCGAGACCAAAGCCGTTAGGGCGTGTGCTGAAAAACGGATCAAACAGTTTGTCGTGCGCAGTGTCGGAAAAACCCGCACCGTTGTCGTCCACCGCGATCACGACTCGCGACCCGCG